>JAIDCY010000029.1:0-47375 GCA_029055625.1 Ruminococcus sp.
ATATAAAAAAGATTTAACAGTTCTTTTTATTACATTATAGGTAATATCAATATTTTTCAGCAAAAACCATATAAATTCATTTGAATCTTCACTATTTTCTTTAGAAAAATATTTTTCACCATATATTTCCTTAATAATTTCAGAAATATGTTCAGAAATTTCAACTTTTTTGTTTTCTTCGCTTTCGTCCAAAATTTCTGCTATTAAATCTTTCGAATCAATACTATGTATGGAATCATCAGAAAATCTGAATTTTGCTATTCTATGTACACGGATAGTCCCCATTATAAAAGCCGTTGGGTCAAGAGGAGTGTAAATACGATACTGTGGATTTGAGTTATCGCCACATTTTTCATATTTTATATATTTAGAATCGGAATGATTAGATAAAAGAAGCAGATAAATAAAATACTTTATATTCTCTTTCAGGTCACCACGGTTAAAAATATCCTTATTTATAGTAATAATAACATTTCTGTCATTGAATAAATTACTCCGCCATTCACCTATCAGAGAATATCCAAATACATACCTTAATTCACTAAATCTATATAAAATATTTGGATTTTCAAAAATATTCTGGTTATCAGATTGCAAAATTTTATCATGATGATTTTTTCGATTTTGTTTCTGTGATTCTACAAACTGTGGCATAGCAAAAGCATAAGAAGCAAGCACAGCCTTAACATAATTTTTATCAAACAATTCCAGCCTTGAACCAAAATATAAGCATCTGAATACCTCGCCGAAATTATAATTTTCAACAAAATGGCGTTTTCTTTCTCCTTTTATAAAATCTTCTCCGTAAAGTTCATTTATATCATTTTCTTTTTCAAATAAACGCTGATAATAATTTTCCCATATTATTCTGCCACGTCTTTCCATAGGATTGCTTTCAAGGTTATCTATATGATGATAGACTTCATATTTAAAATTATACCCTGGAATCATACGGAAATGAAGATAATTAAGAAGAATCTTCCGATTATAGTCCAAATCAAAGTGTTCATTTTCTATCGGTTTCATTTCATATAATAAATAAAAAATATCATAAAGATTTCTGAGACTGTCAGGTTCAATAAAATGAAGTTTATAGCCCTTGCTGTCAAGATAGCAGTGAGTTCTGTCTGCTAAAAGCAACATAATAACTTCTTTCGGAGTTAAGTATTTACTTTTGATTTGTCTTTTCTTATACAAATCGTTTATTGCATTCTTAAACTCTTCAGTTAATCTATTAAAATTATCAAAGTTTTCAAAAAGTTCAATCTTTACTGGGAATAAATTACGCAGTTCATTTTTTCTCCATGATGGCATAGTAATCCTCATATCTGAAGGAATAATTTTTCTAAGAAAATCATATGTCTGATTTTGACTGACATCTAAATTTCTCTGTAATTTATTAACGTTCCCCTTAGCAAATTTAATATTGCTATAAAATTCTTTTTCTATTATTGCAGCAAGATATTCTGTATTAAAAGTAACCATTACAATAACTCCAGGAATCATAAAATACTGATAAATCAACTGCATAATCTCAACATGACCTGTTCTTACCATATCGATATCATCTAAACAGATTACCATATAGTCATACGGTCTGCCTTTATGAATCATTCCCACAACATTATTGAATTTTTCAATCACATCAATAACTTTACTACGAACGTCATGTTTCTGCATCACCTTTTCCATAACACTGTATGATGGAATAGATTCTAGAACTTTTTCATATTTTAAACTTGAGTAATAACTATAGACATTCGCAATATCTGCTTTGAGTTCCTCTGTTTGCTCAATATTTTTATCATCATAATTGCGGTAGCAATTACATGAATTAGATATATTATAAATAATTTTTAACATTTTTGATATTATAATATCAAAAAAATCTTCCCCTGTATTCATCATTGCTGAATCAATATATGGTAATGTAAGGAAAGTTTTATTTCTGGAATTATGCTTTCCCATCGATTGATTATTCATGAGAAAATCAGAAAAACTTAGCATCGCAGATGTTTTTCCTGTTCCACGTCTTCCTGTAAATGCAATTACATTATTTATGTCTGTCACCGATTGTGGAGTCAAAAAACAATTAGAGTTACAATCCAAAGCTGTTTTTATACGTTCATTTTTTAAAATAATTTCATCAACCAAGTCATATGCCAAAGCGTAAACATCGAAAAAAAACGAATCAGAAATATTCTTTTCCTTTTTAATTCCTCTTTCAAATAATTCTTCAAATTTAATTTTTCTTTCGCCATTCATTATTTTTTCCTCATACAATATAAAAGTAGTAGTTTTTAGACTTTTTCAAATATCATAAGCAACATTTTACTTTAGTCATCCAGCTCATAATTTACACAATCCATGTTTTTAAAGAAATTATCATAGTCTTCTTTTTTTAGTTTAGCTATATTTTCCTGAAATTTACTAATACATTCATGTATTTTCCATTTATTAATTTCTTTTATTGCCTTATAATCATTTCCACTTCCTGAACAAAATTTTTCAATTTCCATTATAAGTTTAGAATAATAAAGCTTATGGCGAAGCCATGTTTCACGATGGTCTTCCCTCTCACTTTTCTGAATAAGATATGTATGTTTCGCAGAAATAACCATTACTATTACCGGAGCAACTAATCCTAAAAGTTTAATGAAAAAATTTATTACAGATGGCAAATCACCACTATTTTCAATCATTTCATTAAAAATTGAAATTATATCATCTTCTGCTGAAAATTCTTCAGCCGTACTAAACAATGTGGCAAAACCGCTTATTATAGTTATCAACTTCGATGTCTTTATTATTTTTTCATCTTCTTTTTTCCATGAATCCCTGTCTCTTTTTCCGTTAAAGTCAACATCTTCAAGTTCTTGAAGAAGTCCGTCAAAAAAAGCAATGGCATTATCCTTATTAATAGAATCTGGTTTGGTCATTTTACATATTTCTATCCAGCGTTTATGATAATAATCATACTGCATTTCATCTGCATTCCACACGCTGTTTGCCGGATAACTTTTATTTTTATTTATTACAAATAATTTTTTATTCAATAAATAAGAAACACTAATCATCTTCTTATGCTCATGAAAAAAATCAACAGCTAAACCCATTAAATATATTGATTCATCATCAAGTGATTTCAATTCATCTTTTGTTAAATTCGGATCTGTAGTTATATCTATTTTATCTTTTAATTCTGAATTTATTCTAATATAGTCTTCAAATTTCACCTTCTTACCTGGAGAGAAAAAAGGTAAAATATCAGGAAAACAAAGCTTATATTTCCGCATAGATTCATGTTCATATTTTTTGTCAGTAGAATATTCGCTTTCTGATATATGTGTGTTGTCTCTATTTGTTTGTTTATTCAACCATATCTGAAAATAATATCCCATATAGTATGGTTCGGCCATTTTTATCAATTTAAAAACAGGATTTATTTTCAAATTCTGAGTATTCAAAAGTCCGATATTAAAACGCCGTAAATCCTCTTTACTGTATATAATATCTTTTTCTTTCAGCAAATCAACAAAGAATCTTCCTGCAACAAGGTATGAATATTCTATTTTCATTTATAGTCCCCCTTATTGAATTATCATGCTTTTTACTCCTTCAGACCATTGAGAAAAACCAAATGCATATCTTTCAATTGCATTTTCAAGATTTTCTATATCAAATACTTTCATTTCCGTTTTATCAGATGATTCTTCAATAAATCGGTATATTGCGGATTTAACATTACATAAATTATTTAAATCTATTTCAGCTATAGGATTATCAATAAAAGTTTCTACAATATCCTGTAAATAATATTTTTCTGCTATATATTTGTTAGTCATTGTATAATCTCCATAAAGATAATCTTCTGAATAAAGTTCACCTATAGAAATTATTCTGTTACTTTTAAGAATTTTTGCATTTACTGCCTCTTTGATTAATTCAGTTTTATTACCGTTTTTGTCAAGAAATACTACACAACTTGGGAAATAATCTTCAAAAAAAATCTTATCAAGGTAAAGATGTGCAGAATATCCTAAAACAAACGGATTTTTTATAAAAAAACGATACGGGAAATTATTTATATCTGGAACTTTGAGAATTTTATTTTTTGTATCTCCTGAATAAAAATGTGAATTGTCATTATCGGCTTTTACAGTCTTGTTTGAATCTGGCATTATTGTTCCGATAATAAATTGTTTTATTTCATTGTCAGAAAAATCACTACAATACTTTTCAAGAAACATTTTCCCATGTAGCATATGAAGTATATATCCTGGCATTTCAAATCCTCCTGTAAAATTATAATATAAATTTAAATAATTTTCATTTGTATCTTTGTAGTGAATGGAAAACTGAGTTAAAAATCAAATTTCTTATTCCGTTTGGATATTCTCCAAAGGTTTATATTCACGTGATGAAGTCAGAGCCGAAATATACAATCAATCAGAACGTTGCCTTTCAAATCAAGATGAAACTGTGTCATTATACACACATTGTTACGGTGACAATACTTTTGTATCGAAACTGCTAATCTACCCATACGCTGTTGGAAGTGTTCTCCACGCTCTGAGAGCTGCCGAACCAACCACTTTCCTTAGCATAATGTGTCAAACTCACACGGTAATAGTAACCACCGACAACCGACACGGAATAGTCATTGAGATTATAACTGCTGCTGTTTGATTTCAGCAAATCGTTCACAGACTTTTCCACATACCAATGAACACCATCAGAACTGTACTCTATGGAAATATCCTTGTAGCCGATTGATTTCATGGATATGCTTGCACGAGTACTTCCATTCAGTACGATAGCTTTCTTACCAGCTGATATGTCAAGACTATAGTATGATATAAGTCCTGCTGTCCTTACCTGATTATCAGTTGAAACAGTTTGCATATTTTGGCTTGATACTGCTTTTACAGGCAATGTCGGAACACTGTATGTAAGTATTCCTACGACACCTAAAGCTAAAAATTTCTTATTCATAAATCTGCTCCTGTCATTTTATTGATTTAACTATCTTTTCACATTCATCATAAGAAACATCTCGTGTGAACATAAAAAAAACAGTCTTATCCCTTTGATACGTTATTGTGTACTGATTATCCTCTTTTGAAATAATTGCGGGACAACCATTTACTTCGGTTTCGGAAATATTGAAATGGTCGCTTGGTATTCCGGTTTGACCAACTTCATTATGGAAATTATCATAATAAACACTTATACTTTGTTTGCCATTGTAGAACTCAAATAGGATAGATGTTTTAGCGGAATTTTCATTGTATTCTACATTGCCCAAACTAAACCCCTTCGGAATATAATGAGGTGTTTCAAACTTAATATCATATTCAGCAAGTTTGGCAATAAAACCATAAGGGTCGTCCTTAGATGTGGGCAAATGAATTTCCTCTTTCGGCTTGCCGAAGTCAATGGCAAAACCGCCTTTGGAAATTTCTATCACAGCCGATACAATATTCATATTCCAAGCCGCCACGGACACGCAGTTAGCCGTAAAAATCAATCCAAAGCAGCACAGCACAGGAACAAAACGCTTGAATATATTCACAGGCTTCTTAGACTCCCTATCATAGCTTCTTATCCGCTCATAGAGCCTGTCTGTATTGTTCGGAGCATCTCCCGACAGTTCAGCAAGTTGTGATGTAAGCAGTTCTATACGTTCAAAATCACGTTTGCGAAGCGGCTTTGACGTTTCCTTGTCAAGCTCGGTCTTGATATAGCTGTACGCTTCCATGGTAAACTCCTTATCGGCGTTTATTTTATATGCAAGGTCTTTCATGACTTTTGCTCCTTTGCTTAATAAATGTCTGAAAATACCTGATTTCTTTCAAGGATTTTCAAAAAAAATTACTTTTGTATACTTTCACAAAAATCATTTTGCAATTTTGTTGGTTTTGACGGCATATTTCGCAAGCTTTTTCTTTATCCTGTGGACACGAATATACAGGCTGTTCATGTTAAGAGCGTTTTTATTTGCCACTGCTTCACGTTCTCCGCTGTAATAATCGGTCAGCAGTTCAAGCTCGTCCGCAGTCAAAGGCACTGTCGGCTATTTCGGGAAAATCGCTCTCCGCTTCTATTTCCTCGTAATCCTCCATTGGAAGAAAGGACGGATTTTTCCGTATGTATACCTTGATTTCATTGTCCGCTGTACGGTAAAGCCACAGCTTGATATTCTCGCCCATTTTCAGACGGTTACGCTTGCGGTAAAGAGTAAAGAAAACCTCTTGGGTAACGTCCTCTGCCGCTGTCAAACTGCCGCAGAGCTTATATTTGCAGTAATTCAGAATTACCGTATAATATCTGTTTACTATTTCATCAAACATTGTTATGCTCCTTTTGTAATAAGAAGTTGGAATGTCCTATTATGTATGAATGTCGAAAAAAGGGGATTTTCTTTCACAATTTTCTAAAGAAAATATATTTTGTAGGATTAACCAAAATTTACGGTTATTTTTTGTTAATTTCACAATATTGTGATTATGTCAATGATATTGTCACCGTGACAATCCTTATTCTACCAAAATTAAATGAACATATCAAGTCTAAAAAAATAAAAATTCCCCGAATACGCAAAACCGCAGTGTGCATATTCGGGGAAACGTTTTATTGCTAATGTTCCTGTTCGTTTGCAGGAGATTTTTCATTTTTGCTTGATGTTGGATTGTACTTGTCGCTCATAACCTTTTCACGGGAAAAAGGGGCGTCTCTGCATGTGATTTTTTTGCCAATATCCTTTACTTTGTCTGCAAATTGAGCAACGTGTTCGGCAACGCTGCTTGCGAATACAATATTAAGCGGCTTAATACAGTGAGTTATTCCGACAGGATAATGATTTTTCTCGTTATCCAGTATTTTTGTAACAACAAGTTCCTCCAGATTACATACGCCTGTTGTTTTACCGTTTGCAAATCACTATCCACAACTTAACCACAGTAAAATAACTCACAAAATTGCAAGCTAAACTTTGTGCAAAGTACCACTTGACAAATTGAAAATGCCAATAAAATCAAAAATAGGTATCAATATGATATACTTCTTGATTTTGAGGTGTATTCTATGTTGTCACTTGCATTTGTTGTTTCCGCATGTATAATGAAATCTGTTACTACGCTCAACGAAATCCGTTTTTTAAGCTTTTTAAGGAAAAGAATATCTCGATAAGCTTCGTAAAATTCATGATAAAAGCACCTGCATGTCTATTTAAAACATACAGGTGTTTCTGAATTTATTCCAAATATCCTTTAGTTTGACCGAATGTAATTCTCTGAGAGTTACTTTGAGCGATAGTCTTGTCCATCTGTTCAAGAATAAATTGTGGACGTATCTGGCATATTTCTGCCTGTGCTTTCATAAAATCAATCAATTCGGACATATCCTTGTTTGCTTTGGCAATTTCTATTGCTGTCCTTGTGAATTCTAAAGCCTCATCAAGTTTACGATTCATAATTATATAGTTATTCTGAATGTACAGCATTTTCAGTTCATGTTCCTGATTCATCTGTGTCAGAATAATTTCTTTTTTGGCTTGGATTTCTGCAAGTCCGAGTTTCAAACGAGCTTTAATTTCAGCACGTTTCGTTTCTTCCTGCTGTTTACAGATATTATATTCCTTTATAGAATTCGTGATGTTATTTACAGCACCGAAAAAACCAGAAATAGCTGCTGATGCAGGGTCTGTACAAATTGTAATATCACCATTCTTATTCTGTGGTGTATCTTCACACTCTGTATATGATACATCAATATATTCCTTTTCCATAATCTTTCACCTTATTTTCCGAATAGTTGTTTAACATAGGATTTATAGAATTGTGGATATGTATCTTTCATAGTGTTGACGGTTTGAATAGCACATTCTGCAAGTGGAACATTGGCTTCCTGAATTGCCAAATCAAGAATCTGCATTGTCTGCTGAAATATCTTATCGTTCATATTACGGAACATTTCCAGATGCAAATCTGCTAATTCTCTGTTCTGTCTTAAATATTTACAGTATAATTCTGCCTATACACAATAAGCCTCACAGATAAGAATATTCTGCACACTTTCCAGAACGCTTTTGCCACTGGAAACAGTATTCTGCTGAATCAACTGAAAATCCATAACTTCAATCTATCAGCCAGACAGCATTTTCCAATGACTGATTTGTCATAGCAATCTGCCTGTGAATATCTGTATACTGTTCTGTAACCTTATACTGATTATCAATAAACTTTGTTGACAGGGAATCAGCAATCAGCTTTGCAATCTGACATAAACTTGCTGTACGTTCTTCTGCATTGCTCTGATTGATATTCTGGGCAGTTTTACGGAACTTGTCCATAAGCTGTTCAATCTGACTTTTTTCATCACTGATAAAAGTCGGTATTGCCTGTACAGCATATTTTGCCTGTTTAAGTTCATCACGTTTTGCTTTCATCTGTGCTTTATACATTTTAGCCTGCTGCATATTCTGCTTAGCTTCGTAATATTCTTCAATGGAAATATTATGGAACAAATCCGAAACCGACGGCACGACCCATGTAGCAAGTGCACGGTCTACACAATCAAGCTGTTCATTCTGAGTGACAGAACAAGTTTCCAGATTGATAAAATCCACTTTTAATGACAGCTTCAAATCACTATGCTGAGAATTAAGAGTTTTAAGAGTACGGTTTATTTCATCTAAAACTTTCTGTTTCCAGCGTACAAAATCCTGCATTTTGTTTTCAACTTTCATACACGCATAGGCAAGATTGCCATAAGCTTCCTCATAAGCACGCTGACCTTCGCTGACATACTCACGAGCCTGATAATTCCATTCTGCAATCTTCTGACGCTTTTCGTAGTTATCCTTTGCCTTGTCAAAAAGACCCATTATCAATCACCCCTCCACAAAAGATGAACAGGCAAGACCGTATTTGTCAACAACTTTCTTTTTTCTTTCGCAGTAATTTTCCTTTTCCAGAATGGTACACGGCTTGTACGTACCAAAGTACTCACACTCATAACAAGCGTGAACGCCTGCACCGTCTTCGGGAAGGAAATTACTGCAAGTGTCATCTCCGTTCACTCTTCTTCCTGTTTTATTGCATCTGTAAACAGCCGATGAAATTCTTTCACCACAGTAGAAGCAGTCCCAGCATTCTCTTCCTTCTGCCATAATAAGAAACCTCCTTTATTTTTTTAACCTTCCACAAAACTGGAACACACATAACTGCTTGCATTTGAAATCCTCTTGTTATGATAGGTGCATTTACCGCCTGCCAATCCATCTTTGAAGTAAGTGCAATCATAACAACAGCCGTTTGAGTCTTCTCTGAAATAGCAACACGCCGGTTTATCATATTCAACATCAATATTCTGTTTGTTGCAATGCTCACCATTCTGCCACCTCCAGCCACCACTCGTACCGCAATATATGCAATCGCCACAGGTTTTTCCCATATTTATCGCCTCCTTTCAATATGACTTATCCATTATATTCAAAACGGGAACAGGAACCGCCACTTTTACTAACCCTTCTCCCTGTTTCACAACAATATCATTGTCTGTAATAGGTACAGTCACCACAGTTTTTACAAAACATAATATTTTTTACTTATGGTCCAAAAATCCAATCTTCAAAATCAGTATTATAGAAAACAGCATCAATGAAATCGCTTCCCATATTATCATCTAAAAAATAGCCTTTGTCAGCCATATAAGAAGGTGCGTTCTTATCTGTAATGTCTATTTTTATGCTGTGAACATAGAAATAGTCCATACTGACAGCGGGGTCTTGTGCAAACTGTACCGTTGCACGGCTGGCATAAGTTTCGCTTGTTGGTCCTTTATAATCAAATGTACCTTGAAATTCAACTACAGCTATACCGGATTCAGTCTTAAAAGCTTCCCAAGATGTATCATCAAAATACTCATCAAACGCCTTTCCGATAGTGAGATTGTCATATCCGTTAAGCTGGGACTTTTTTACATCACTTACACTCAAAGAACCAAAATCCGCAAAAGCCCACACAAAAATCAGTGCAATCACAACCAAAGTACCAATTAAGAATTTTTTATAGCCAGAACTTTTTTTAACTGGTTTTGTCTCAGCATCACTCTGCATATTCTGAGAAATCATATCTGCACTAGTGTTATTTACATGAGAACCACAGCTATTACAGAATTTAGCTCCTTCTTTAATTTCGTTTCCGCATTTGTTACAATACATTATAAACACCTCACTTAGAAATCATAGCATTGATATTATTCACTGCTTCCTGTGCAGTCTGAATACAGTCTTTTTCGCCTTTGAATTTTGTCTTGTTGCCGTTCTTTTCAACAATCGTAAGATAAACAGGTTTTATTACTGAACGTGACCATATAGGTACTACATAAATTAATATGATTGCAAGAATCACACTGAAAGCGGTTTCATTATGTGTACTAAAGATAAATAATATGGAAAAAATCGTAATTATCCAGCCAATAGCCATATTAGCCGGTTTAAATTCACAATTGACAGAAGAAATGTCACTGTAGTTGATTGACTTGATAAATTTTGGATTTCCAAACCACTTATCTGGTCCGATAACATCAATCCTGTCTTCCTTAAGTTCAAGAGTATTTGTTAAATTCTGATAAAGGATAATAGAAAAAGGAAATCTGGTAAGACTATAAGATTTCCACGTAAAGGAATATTGTGTTCCGATAATACCTGATAAAATTTCAGTTACTTGATTGATAAAACTCGAATTATTACCTGTTTTCTGCCCACAAGACGTACAGAATGCAGCGTTTTCTTTTATTTCAGCTCCACAGTTTGTGCAAAACATATTATAACACTCCTACAAAATCAATTCATATCAGCTATTATATCATAAAAAATATTATATGTCAATACTTTTTAGTATTATTTTATTCAAAAAAATCCCGTCTGACTTTAACAGACAGACGGAATCAGTCGTGTCACTCTGCCAACTCAATCAGTTTTAGCATAATATCTGCAACCATTTTCAGTTTTTCGTCCGGTAAACGCTTTATACAGCCATAAATCATATCTGTATAGAACTTTCTGCTTTCCGTATCTTCAGGATGTACAGTATCATCAAAAAATTCGCTGTAATTCAGCCCTAAAGCGTCTATAATCTTGTCAAGCGTTGTCATGGTGGGACTTTTCAGACCACGCTCCAGATGTCCAAGAAACGCCGGATTTATCCCAGCCATCAATGCAAGTTTTTCCTGACTCATTCCACGCTGTAAACGATGATAACGGATTCTTTCACCAACTTTATTATCCATAAAACAATACCTCCAGTATCTTTTGGTATTATTTTATGATGTCCGGTTAACAAATTCAATATACAAAAAATATTTATATATAGTACTTTTTAGTATATACTCCTTATATCTTCCTCTGAAACTTCTGGATTCAATCCGAATAATTCATACAGTTCTGTTAATAAGTAGCCGTTGTGCGGAATATCATCAAGTTTTTCTGCCTTTTCATATTCTCCGATACTGTTCAGAAAAACAGCAAGTTCACCGCTGTAATAACTGTAAATCAGTTCATCAATGCTGAAATTGTACTTTAAATCCTGCATAGAATGCAGTTCGTTTCCAAGCATTTTCATGAGATTCATTCCTTTCTGCCTATCAACAGCCAGTGAATCGCCATGACCGGAATTGTAAGCCACCCGAAAAACAAACCTGTAATTAAAGTTTTCATGAAGTAATTGAAGGCATTAAATGTATAGGTAGCCTCAATATGCAAAAAATGATACTTCATATAACCGACACTTTTGTAGCCTAAAAAAGCATATAAAAGAACTAAAAGCATATTCTTTTCCTCCGTAAAATGATTTGTAAGTTGTCCTCTTACAAGTTTATCATAGCATATTACCGGAAAAAAGAATACCCCAAACAGTTACCGGATTTTATTTTTTTCGGAACTGTTTTACAGAAAAAATTTATAGCCTTCCATTAAAATCCGACGATTTATGTCTTCCATAAAAATATCAAGGTGTAATCTGGCATACTGCAAAGCAATTTTTTTGTTTCTGCAAACTTTTACTCCGCCTGCCAGCTGATACAGTCTTTCGCAATAGTCCGAAATGCTTGCTCCCTTCTGGACTTCCTATATCATATCAAGCCAGTCCCTTTCATTCAGAAGAATATTCATATACGCAAGTTCAAGTACAGGCTGTGGCTTAGCTATATACTCCAGAATTTCCAACTCAATACGTGTTGTACATTGTGCCATACGTTCCAGCGTCATCGGAATTTCTTCATTCGGTTCACAATTTTCATAGTACCATTCACTTAGGTTGTTCAGATGTGCAAAGCAGTAATCAGAAAAATCAATATCGGATTCGTCATAATAATATCGTCGGAGCTGGTCATATAATTCCAAATAGGACTGATAAGTATCAAAATTCTTGCCGTTATCTGTTTTTATTTTGTAATCCGTTCTTTCAAAAATATTCGCAAAATTCGGACTGTAATTTTTTCGGTCTGTCATTAGCTTATGTTTTCTGCTGAGTACCGCACTGTATACATACGGCTTGATAACTTTCAGTTCCGGACAGGCGTTGACTTTTCGGACAAGTTCGCCGATATTTTCAAGAAAGAAATTACTTTTTCTGCCTTTATACAGAAAATCATGCTGTAAAGACATCTGATATAACAATGTCTGTTCTTCTGTATCTGTTTCTCCTGCTTCCGGAATTTCAGAAAATCCGGATAAACTTTCCAGAAGTTTCTGATATATTTTTTCCATTCTAACTGCTTTAGAGAATTTTTCTGCATGGCCGGATTGCTTCAACCAACACAATATTTTCTGTTCTTCGTCTTCCATGTTGCCAAATAATAAGCCTTTTTCCGTTGCCAAAGCCGTATAGACAAACAGCAAATCTTCATTCTGATTCTTATAAATCAGTCTGTCCAGTTCTGCAATCATCACACTTATATTATCACTGCAAATCCCATATTTCCGCAGTAATTCAAAAAATTTTTCCCTGTACAAGTCCGCCTGCTCCGAAGCATTTTCTATTGTCAGTCCGTACTCCTGTAAAAGTTCTTCCGTTGAAATATCGTTCTCTGCTTGTTCATCAAGCCAGCGGTGTAATTCTTCATATTCATTCATAACAAAACACTCCTTTCTTTTTTATACTACCACAAAATCAGCTTTTTGTAAACTTAAAACAGTTCGTTTTTTTCCTTGATATGAGAATTGTTTTACATCAAAAAAGTTCTGAGACTGCCCACACGGACAGTCTCAGGATATATTATTTTGTCAGAACAAATTAAAAAGTATTGTTATGTCTGTTTATACTTGTCTGTAATCAAAATTGATTCTCATACACATCAGGACAGACAAGTGGAATCAACAAAAGATATTACGGAACACTTGCCGGAATATATCTGTATAGTGTATAATAGTAATAGAACGAGTACGAATTTCATAATTCTACAAACCGGTTGTAACTTACAAGGTCAGGATAATCCCGTCTCCAATATACTATTACATTTTTTATATAGTACCATTTAAACGTATTATAACCTGACAAATGCCACATAATCAGTATTGTCATAATTTCACTCAATGACGTTTTTGTTCTCGGAATCACTTCATTTTTATCCATCAGCAATAAGTGAGTACAATATACCTCGTATGCCTTGAAAAAATCATCTGTATCACAAAAAATTGCTATTTGTTCCATAAAAAAACGCCTTTCTGTTGCTTTGAGTTTGTGGTTATTCTCATTATAACAGATTTCGGCGGCTTTTCTATCTCTTTTCATCGAGCTTTAAAATACGGCATAAATAGCTTTGATAGATAAAACGGAGATGTCACCATACTGAAATTCCTTTCGATACCACTTGCACCACCTGTTATGACGGCTACCTTGTTTTCAAGCTCGCCCATAGCTCCCCACTTATCATAAGTTATATTTTGTGAACAGCTCTTTAACTTTATCATCAACTTCAGCCTGTTTCAAATATTCAACAGCCTGATAAAGCTCATCAGAAAGCTCCTTTACGCTACACTTCCTGACCTTGCACCATTCAGCGATAGCATTAAGTGCCTGAATACGGCATTGAATAATAGGCGTTCTCAAAGCTATAGCTACAAGATCAGTACCACACAATGGGTATGCCTTCAATAACTGAATAAGATATGCAAGTTTGTTGTAATCTGCATATTTATCAAAGTAACCGCCTGCCGTTGTAGGCTCACCAATCATTGTTGTCAAAGGTAGTGAAGTTCTGAACACATCAACAACCTTTTCTCGATATGCATCGTCATCAAGCAATGCTCCGCAATTACCGTAACCTGAATTAAAATCTGTTTTCAAGTGGCTAAAAATATTTTCTTTATAAGGGATACCAATCGCTTTTGCAAGGCGAATACCTCTGCCTTTATCAAGCTCATTTTCAATCAACGTCTTGCATTCTGTACTGTTTAGATATTCTGAGCATTTATCAGTAAAGGCAGAAAATCTTTTGTCCTCTGAAATGGTAAGCATCAAGTCGCATATATCTAATGTAGTTGAATGTACCTCTGCCTGGGAGATGAAGTCACCGAGCATATCAGTTGCTTCTTCTTCGGACAAAGCACTAATACCCCTTACTGGACCTTCATCGAACATTGAGAGCAGAACATTCGCAATCTGGTCAAGTTGAGAATCGCTGATTTCCTCTTTCAGCAGTTTGTCAATGCCGACTTTTTCATAAACATCGAGTGCTGAATAATCAGGAACAACATCGTTTGCGATACCTTCACGGAGTAACCAATCTTTGATTTCCTGAGTTTCCGGCTCTATCCGAGCGACAGCGTGAATCCTCCCCCAACCGTGAACTTTTTGTGCAAGCTCAAAAATCTCCTGATTACCATTCTCCCAACCGAGCATATTGAACACGGAGAATATTGTAAATTCGTCACTCAGACCAAGTGTTCTAATGATTTTCTTGACCTGTTCATCAGGCTCATTGAATATTTCAATAATCATCAATCCGAGCTTGACCATATTTACATCGGTACTATACACACAATCCACGGCAAACATATAGACCTTTTGAGCATCAAGCAATTGAGAGTTGTCAATGATAAACCTCTGAATTGTATCAATTCCACTAATCGGAGGTATCTTCGCAAAGAAATCACTCATTCGCTTCATAGCTTTCGGAGTATCACCGACATACTTAAAAGCATCAGCTAAAGTCTGCATCAGCTCATCGGTTATTTCCGGCTGTACCATATGGTAAATGCCAATTCCGTCCATAGCTCCGTCTGCAAATTTAATCTTGTTTGGATCGGAATTATCATCTTCTTTTGGGAGAGAAAATGTGTCGGGTAACACACCATCTTTGATATTATCGGTTATCGCTTCTAACAGAGATTTATTATTACTCATATTTGTTTACTCCTTATTTATCATAGTATAGAGGTCAGTATTATTAGTTATCTTCTAAGCTACAACCATATTCTTTTATTGTCTGCTCTGATCCCTTATCTGCAATAGTTTTACCCATTGCTTCTTCAATCACTTTTAAGATTGCTTTTGCTCTTTCAATGAAGTAGTTGTCAAAATCATTAACAATAAAGTACTCATAGTTAATAAGGTGTGATTCTACACGGCGTTTAAGTTCCATATCATCAATTGTAGCTTTATTCATTATGTTCTTGCCATATTTACTCGGTGCTTCACCACCGATTTGCCTGTTTGAAGCTGGAAGCAAAGGAGTTTTATTTACTATTGAATTCCATTTTGTCTTGTCATAACCCATTTTTTTACAGTATGCTTCAGGGAAAATGTGATGAATATCAGGGGATTCGTCCATACTCCTAACTATACCCATAGTTATACCCTGCATAAAATCACGACATTGTTCTCTGTAAACAAGAGCCATAATGCCTTTATATGCAGCACTATTTCTTGTTTGGAGAGAAAGCAAACGAGTAGCAGAGAAATATGCTGAATTGATTGTACGATTCTGGCTATCCTTGCCCTGAATATCAGCGACAACATCTTCAATATCAGTTGCATACCTTGTCTCGTTTGCACCACCATACATTTCACCCATAATTCCGCACCAAAACCATTTCGACAGAATTTTTTGTGTACGGGGAAGATTAAATGTACTTGCGCCAATAACTGCACATATAGCAGAAAGAGGGATAAGCTGAGTAGTATAGGGCAAATCACGCTTTCTAAATACATACTGACTAAACAGGAACTTTCTCGCCATTCTATAACCGTCAAGAAGAACATTTCTATTTTTTTTATAATCCTCAAAGCTAAGAGACAAAACGTCTTTTTTCTTACAAGTTGTCATCTTATCCGAGAGGTATGTTGTATAAAGAGTGATAGCTGTCAGAAACGAGGTTTCGTCAATACCATCCATAACATCTGTATTGAGTGTTTCTCCTTTACCACGGATTTTATCTCTGCACTCTTTCCAATCCTTGCGAAGATCAAAATCATATGTAGCAAATGTAGCTGTTACAAGCTCAAAAACAGTAAGCGGAACACCGCCAGTATTTACATTTTCGAACACCTTGCAAACTGCTTCTCTGGGTGTTTCTTTGCCTAATGTAATAACAGGCAGCTTATATCCAACTATCGTATCTATGACCTGAGTCCTGAATTTCTTGTATTTCTCCATAAATGTCCTATCGTATTCGTGATACTCCTTATATCCGTCTGCCCAATCCTCACGGGCATTACTATCGAATATGATGTTTATGGGGAACATTTCGTGTTCATACTCAAATTCACGGGTTGACAGGTCAAGAACTATATCTCTGTCGAAATTTGTCTTGATTTTTCTATCACTCGGAACTGCAATGACAGCATCGAAACGCTCTTCATTTTCGTTCAAACACTTCTTAATATCCAAATAGTAGTATCGTTTGATTTCTTTACCTTTTTCGGTCTTAGTCTCAACGGGTTCTTTACAATAAGTTGCTCTAAACATAGAAGTCAGTCTCTGCTGTCCGTCAAGGATAAGAAACTCTGGTGTAACTCCTGTTACAGTAACACCTTCGATAGTACGGTATTTGAAACGCACATTTTCATTGCCATATTCCAAACGCATAATCGCACCCATAGGATAACCTTGTGAAAGACTTGCAATTATTCCACGAATTCTATCATCGTCCCAAGTCCAACCACGCTGAAACTCAGGTAACTGCTCTTTTCCGCAGGACACTTCACGCATAAGCTCATCAAGCTCTGTATCAAGAGATTTTGGAGCTATATTGATTGCCATATCTAATCATCTCCACTTAATTATTATTTTTCTGCCTTTTTCAAGGAATTATAGATTTCTTCTGTAAAGATACCGAGTACTTCACGCTTGATTTCCTCATCATTAAGCAATAAGGAAAAGAAGTCCTGATTTTGCTCCAGTCCTTCAATCAAAGCATCGTCAATATCATCAAAATAAGAAAATTCAAAGTCCTTGACAGTATTATTCTTAGCACTTGCCCTCAGCTTATCAGACTTCATCAGAATATCTCTGATCTGAAGCATAGCCTTGACCGCAACATCGTTGTCATAGTTTTTTCCTGTCCGAGCATTTATTGCTGCAATAATTTCAGATAGCCTTTCTTCCTTTGCAGGAGTCAATCCGAAATTCTCTGCCAAGGGTAGCTTTACCACAGGCTTTGCAACAATATCGGACTTTGTATGCTCGTCCTGCTTTTTCTGTACAAACTGAGTAGCTCTTATCTTTCCGTCAAGGTTGAAACCACCGCCTGGGTGTTTGATATTGATGTGAGAAAGCAGGAGAATGATATAATTGTATTTCTTGTGAAGCTCTGTATCTTCAAAGCAAGATACTTGTATCATAAACTCATAGAAGCGTACAAAATGACGGAGGTCAATAACGATTTCACGCTGTTTTTCAATGTTGTAATGCTCAATCAACTTTTGTGACTTATCAAGGCAGAAGTTAATCTTTTTCTTATCTGCTGATTGTACTTTTTCTTTGTAAAGTATCTCATTGACCTTAACCACATCATCAGGATCAATGATCGCATAGGCATCTATCTGTGCTTCAATATCATATATCGCTGTCGGGGTTACGGAATTAGACAACAGAGTTGTAGTGTAATATGGAGCAAATGCACCGACTATATCCTCATAAGTATTTACAAAGTCAAGAATGAAGGTCTTTTTCTCAAACGGAGGGTAAATTCTGTTCAGACGAGAAAGTGTTTGTACAGCGTTTACTCCTTTGAGCTTCTTCAAAATGTACATTGCACAGAGTTTCGGTTGGTCGAAACCTGTCTGATACTTATTCGCAACCAAAAGCACCTGATAATCGTCTTTGTCGAACTTTTTCATGAGCCTATCTTCGGAAATGCCATTGATACCTGGCTCTGTATATTCTGTGTCATCATCAGGGAGTTTGACTTTACCCGAAAAAGCCACAAGTGCACGAATACCGCTATATCCTTTTTTACTGCAATAATCCTTAAATGCTTGACAATACTTAACGGCTGCCTGTCTTGAAGCAGTTATCACCATTGCCTTAGCTTGCCCCCCAAGCTCCGGCATGACCGTAGTACGAAAATGCTCAACGATTACTTCAATACGCTGGGCAATATTCGTTTCATGCAGTTCAACAAAGCGAGCTATCTGCCGCTTTGCACTTGCTGTCTGCATTTTTGGATCTTCTTCAATTTCCTTGTTTATCTGATAGAATGTCTTATATATAATATAATTCTGCAAAACATCGAGGATAAAGCCCTCCTCAATTGCCTGTTTCATGGAATATACATGAAATGCTTCACGCTGTCCTTTTGTATTTATTGTGCCAAATAACTGTAACGTCGTCGGTTTAGGAGTTGCTGTAAAAGCAAACATAGATACATTGCTTTGCTTACCATTTCTTGCAAGTTCAGCGGCAATTTCGTCCTCCATATCCTGATATAGTTCATCGCTCATTCCAAGGGATTGCGTAACAGCAGCCATATCTTTGCCTGCTGTAGAAGAATGAGCTTCATCAATAATGACCGCAAAACGCTTATTTTTTAATCCCTGAACGCTGTCAACAATATAAGGAAATTTCTGAATCGTGGTAGCAATAATCTTTGTATTGCCGTTGAGAGCAATCGCAAGGTCGGCAGAATTGCACTTCTCGTCCATAACACGAATAAGTCCTGACTTATGCTCCATACCCATAATAGCCTTTTGAAGCTGTCTATCAACAATTACTCTGTCAGTCATAATTATAACATTATCGAAAATAATTTTGTTCTCGGCATCGTGAAGCGTCGCAAGACGGTATGCAAGCCAAGCGATAGTGTTAGTCTTGCCTGAACCTGCACTATGCTGAATCAAATAATTGAGAGATGTCAAATTTTCGCTGACATCTGCAAGCAATTTACGGACGGCATCAAGCTGGTGATAACGGGGAAATATGACATTCTCCTTAGTCTCAATCTTGCCTGTTTTTTCGTTTTCCTTTTCAATGGTCTGAATGAAGATAAATTTAGAAATCAAGTCAAGGATAGTGTCCTTTGTGAGAATATCGTCCCACATATAATGAACGGGATAATCCTCCTCACAAGGCGGATTTCCTGCTCCTGCATTGACACCCTCGCCGTTTCCCTGATTGAACGGCAGAAAAAATGTCTTTTCACCGTCAAGTTTGGTAGTCATATACACTTCGTGCAAATCCATAGCAAAGTTGACCAGTACGCCTGCCTTGAACAGAAACAGTCTTGATTTCGGGTCACGTTCCATGCGGTACTGATAAATCGCATCGTCAGCGGACTGTCCGGCAAAATTGCATTTCAGCTCCAATGTGATAATTGCAAATCCATTAAAGAAAATTACAACATCAATTCGTTCTTTATCATTCGCCCATACTTCTTCCATAACCGTAAAACGATTTTTTTCATACTTTGCAATAAGGTCTTTATTAAAAGTAGTAGCAGGCTTTGTGTACATCAGTTCAAGCTTATGTCCCGAAAGCTCAACACCATGACGAAGGACTTCAAGCAGACTGCCCCTTTTCTTCGTACATTCTGCATTGATGAACGATACAAGTGTATCTTCAAGTCTTTCCTTGTATATCTTCCTGAGCCTTTCCATTGTTTCGGGCTGGGTATCGTTTAGAAAATCAAACAGCATTTCACGGTCAATCGCAAAACGGCGGTCAAAGTCCGTTGCTTTTCTTATTATGTAGCCATTCTGGTCACGGAGTATCGCCAATAGTTCTGCTTGATATTCTTTTTCTGTGAGAATACTATTCATTTTTATTTTCCTTTACACATACTATACAATTCAACAATTTGATATAACATACAGAACAATTTTATACAATCTGCTCTTGTAATATCATCATAGTCGTACATATTGTGGGCTAACCAATGCCTGTTGATTGATGAGGGAATAATTCCATTTTGCTTATCTCGCCAATCGCTGTCATCAAAGAACTTTAACAAAGCAAAAGATAATGAAATTAGAATGTCTTTTTTGTTGTCAAAACAAACATCGTGTTTTATTGACTTGAAGAATTCTATCGTAGCTTTTCCACGTTCATTATTTTTTGCAGATTTGTTAAAAGGGAATGTGCCACTGAAATAAGTTCCACCAAAATTTTCTTGAATAACCTTTCCATAGCATTTCCAACATTGGCTTACATTTTCGGGATTGTCAGTTGTTTTTAAAACCTGATTTATACTTGCCGAATCAATAAGACCTGCGAGTAACACAGCACTTGTAAAGTATTCTTGCTTTAAGTACAGTTGAAAAGCCAAGTCAAGTTTACTCTTTTCAGAATTGGAAAGATGCATTGCAATTAAGATTGTGATTGCCTCAATATCTCTTTCTTTGAAACAATCAGCTAAACCTTCGTCTATTTCTCTTACAGGAACACTGTTTTTCAAGTCTGAAAGGACATTTCCTACTTTAATATCTCGTTCTTTCCATTTAGGTAAACACCAACCGATTTCTCCCCAGCAAGCCTTTATGAACACCATATGTGCATTTATTGCTTCGGAAATCTCATCTATTGTGTCTGTATTAAAATCTTGTATCCATTTTTCGGAATTCGTTTCAATCTTATTATCGCTTTCGATAAGATAATTTAGAAACAAGCTATTCATTGACTTTTTTGTCATCTTAATTAACCTCTTTCTTTCCCGTCACGTATTCAAAAATAAGTGACTTTTTGTATTCTTCTATAGTTTTAATCTGCTGTTTCTTTTCGGAAATAATTTTATCAATTTCTGTGCATTTTTCTTGTAAAAAAGCAACTATTTCATTTTGTTCTTCTATTGTTGGTTCAAACACCATAAGTCTTGAAAATTCAGAAAAATTAAGTCCTTGTCGAACACCATTTCCCATATTATAAAATACTTTCATTACATCATATGTATGAAGCAGATAGTGAAAATACTTAGGATTAACAGGCTTGATTGCTTTCATTGCGATGTAAGCAGATGTTATAATTCCGTGTTCTTTTGCTATAGCTGTTCTCAGACTTTTTTTATCATTCTGCAAATCAGTAGGACGGATAATAATATCATCTTTTTCAATAATGTTATATGTGTTGAAACTTTCAGGTAGCAAACCACCATTAGAGTTAATATCTCTTCTGATTATTTTTCCATAGCTTAAAGAAAGCAGATTGTTTTCAAGCCCTAAAGAATTTTTATTTTTACGTTCTGAAAAATAGCAATAAATGGGGTGAGTATTCCAATGTTCAGGAATTTCCCCTATCCACTCAATGCCGGAATCTTTCATATTAACGTTTTTATTCAAGCCTTTTGTGACGGTTTCTGTTATAAGCGATTTTTTATACTCTTCAAGTGTTTCTGTCTGCTTTTTCAATTTTGATATTAGGGAGTCTATTTCGGTGCATTTGTCGTCAAGAAAAGAGGCTATTTTTTGTTGCTCTTCAATCGGAGGAAACACAATAAAATTGTTTAATATTTTAGTAGCAGTAATTAACGGCTGTGCATTCGATTCATTCAAACTATTTAAATCCGCTGAAACTAAAGCAAAAAATATATACTTTGATGCTTGATTTGCATCAATTATCAAAGCGTTATCTGTTGCCCATGAATGCTGGTGTAATTCAGTAACACAACCACATCTTGCTCCAACTCGTCCAATTAATATAGATTTCTCAGATACATTATATTTATTATAATACCCTATTAATTCACCGCCACCATATACAGGATATTTTCCATTATCAATTAACATTTCCTTGCTTAAAGTTTCACCCGAATATAAGTTGAATATATATTTACTTTTTATACACTTCCAGTGAGCCGGAATTTCCCCGACCCACTCAACACCGCTGTCTTTCATTTTATACATTTCTATTTACCCCTCAAACAGCTTTGAAATCTTTTCACTTATAGACTTCTCCATTTCAAGAAACTCCTGTTTCAGCTCCTCGCTGGACTTGGGCTGTTGATACTTATAAAAATAACGTGTAAACGGAATCTCCGCACCTGTCTTTATAACAGGATTTTTCTTGCTTAAATCCTCCTCAAAGAACCACTGAGCGTCGGGAACGTGTGGGAGTACCTCACGAGCCATATAGTCCTCAATGCTTTCATCGAACTTGACAATTTCAGTATCTTTTGTTTCCTTGTCATAGAGGATATTACCCTTTTTGTCACGCTGAATTTCGGCAGACTTGTCCATAACCGAAAGACCGTCAGTTATTTTGTCAATTAGTTTTTTGTCAGCCTGAGTGCCTGAGAGAATTTTTGTCAGTACGGGTATAAACTCCGTCGGCGACAGATAAACAACGTCCGAAACAGCATTTTTCAGAGCCTCAATAATTGAATCGTAATTCGATTTATTATTCTTATAATTTTCAAGCTTTTTGAGTTCCTTACCCGTGAGTTCTTCAGCGTTTTCAAGTTCAGCAACTTTTACAGGGTCATAAAGTGCAGACAGTGAACCCTTTGAAAGCATTGTCTGAATACGTTCTTCAGTTATCGCATAACTTCTCTGCAAAGGTTGCATAACAACATACTCACGGTAAATAAACTCTGTATTGTTATAAATTTTACAGAACTCATTTTCCTCAAAGTCTGCATACATCTTTGTTATAATGGAACGGTCTTCAGGGCTGATTTCATTTTTCTTGTTGCCGAGAGCCTTGCGGAGCTTGTGGAATATTGTACCTGCATCAATAAGCTGAATTTTGCCCCTACGCTCCTCACGCTTATTCTTCGACATCACCCAGATATATGTAGCTATACCAGTATTATAGAAAAGGTCAACGGGGAGTGCAATGATAGCTTCAAGCAGGTCATTTTCAAGCAGATAACGTCTGATTTGACTTTCTCCCGAAGACGTACCACCCGAAAACAGCGGAGAACCGTTCTCAATAATAGCGGCACGACCTACAATATCGTCCATTTTCTTGACTGCTGACTGAATAAACAACAACTGCATATCACCAGAACTTGGAAGCCCTGCACCAAAACGACCGTTAAAGCCCTTCTGATTTTCTTCCTTGACAGCCTGCTCAACACCCTCAGCGGCATCTTTACCACCCCACGGCGTACCAAACGGAGGATTTTCGATAACGAAACGCATTTGTCTGTCGGGGAAACAGTCTGCTTTCATAGTATCCTGCATATGGATATTCTCAGCATTCTGCCCCTTGATAAGCATTTCAGCCACGCACATAGCATAGGACTCAGGGTTTATCTCCTGCCCGAACAGGCGGACATTCGCAGTAGGATTGTATCTATGAATGAAGTTATATGAAGTAGAGAGCATACCACCCGTGCCTGCTGCCTGGTCGAGTATGGTGATTTCCTTATGGTCATCAAAAATATCATCACAGCCTTCTGCAAGCAGGATATTGACCATTAACTTGATAATATCTCTGCCCGTGTAGTGATCGCCAGCTTCGGCATTTTCAGAGAACCTACGAATCAAGTCCTCAAAAATATATCCCATTTTCACATTGTCAATAGTCTGAGGATCAAGATCAAGCTCGGAGAAAGCCTTTACAACAGACAGCAAACGGTTATTTTTATCCATTTTGTCAATCTGCTTGTCAAAGTCAAGACTCTTGATGATTTCCTGCACATTTGTAGAAAAGCCCTCTATGTAATTTCGAAAATTAGCTGTGAGATGATCGGGATCGTTGACAAGTTCCGCAAGAGAATATTCGCTTGTATTGAAGAATTGATACCCAGATACACGGCACATAGCCTTTGCAGGATAGGCAGGATTCTTCTTATACTTCTCCAAAACATCCTGTTTTGTATTCTCCAAAGCACACTCAAAGCGGCGTATAATTACCATAGGGATAATAACATCTTTGTACTTGTCACTCTGATATGTACCTCGTAGCTTATTGGCGATAGACCAGATGAAGTTGACCTCTGTTGAAACGTCAACAGGAGTATCGTCCCACATGGCATCTATTTTATGTTCACTCATTGTTATTTTACTCCAATCTTGATTTCATATTTTCGACCATATCGAAAAGCTCTGCATCTAAAACAAACGGCTCTGTAAAAGCGTTCAGAACTATTCCGGAAACTTTCTTATCGTTGTTTCGTGCCATAGGTATTACTTCCAGGATATGTTTCTGAACCTTTGAAAAATGTTTGCCGTATTCTCCCATTTCTTCTGCACTTGAAAAGACAGGGAAAAAGAATTGCTCACCGTTTTGTAAAATATCAGGTATCATACGAATATTCTCTTTATTACGGAATGTCTTGCCGACTATTGATGAAAGATTGTCTCCGGATTCTTTTAAAACTTTTTCAAACTCTGCCATATCAACATCGCTAAAAACAGCATTACAAGGAATCCACACATAACTATCTCTTAGAAATTCAAGAATATCTATGAAGTGTTCTTCTGTTCTTTCTTTATTGAATATAGAAACTGCTTCTTTCAATAAAGTGCCATCTTCCAAATCCTCAGCTGTCAGCTTGCGACTTGGTGTCATATCGGTATAGAGGATAACGCTTTTATCTTCCTGCTGTTGGACAAAAAATGCGATTTTTTCACCCTTATGATAACCGAAATTTTGATTAGGCTCATTCAGGAGCGTTCCCATGATAAAGTGATCTCCAAGTCCTATGATTCTTACCCAACAGCCTTCGGGTCTCAGACCTTGCTTTGTCAGATACACCATAACATCATCAGGGTAATATTCGTGCCTTGACTTATCCAAGAAAGCCATTTTTCGGGTTTCTTCAATTTCCTCTGATACAGCATAGTGATTGAGTACATCAAGTTTTTCAGAATATCTCTTGCTCAATTCACCGTCTTTATCATCAAAGAAGAAAAATTCATCTTCTATAATCGCACCTACACGAATAAATGCTCTTGCTTTAGTTGACGTATCAAAGAATGTAAAGCTATCACCATCTTTAATTCCAGCGGCAAGTATCTCCATTGTCAATCCTGCATCATGGTCAATGTAGCCATAAGTCAGAATGCAGTTTGCTTTATCTGCATTTGGATAGTTATCAATACATTGTTTCAGATTATCCCTCAGCGTAAATGCGACAAAGTTTTTGTATAGCGCACGAAAGCCTGTATCTTTATAATACATATAAGCAAACCTCCATTATTCATCATTCATATCATCAAGATTTTTCTTTATCTCATTGATTATATCAAGAATTGATTCATCATGTGTCAGGTCATAAACAATATATAGATAATACAATGCGTTTTCTTGGTCATTGTTATCCAGACAAGTCTTACAAATCTGATAAGCTGCACCAATGACAAAATCACTTGCACCATACTGTATATTTTCTTGTTCAAATAATGCCTTAATATATTCCGGTTTCGGAGCTTCGGGAATTTTTCCGAGCTTTTCGGAAATATAGAACAATTCAGAATTTACTTGTTTACTTTCCTCAAAAAATCTTGATAAGTAATAGATAGTAGCCGACTTCTCATATTCACCAATATCGCAGTAATAATAGGCTATATTTCTGTATCCTCTTGCAAGCATCTTTGAGGAAGTAGCATACTGAATAATTCTTTTGCTCCAGTACAGGTAGTTGTCATAATCTTTTTTATGCTTATATATCTCTGAAAGTTCACCCATAATTGTAGCAGAAACAGGATTCCACTTCAATGCAGTTTTCAGAGCATCTTCCGCTTCGTCAAGTTTATTGCTTTCGATTAAGCTATACGCATACAAATAGTAAATTTCAGCGAAATTATATGTTGCCTTGCGTATAGTCTTTTCATATTTCTCAGAAATAGCAAATATTGTGATTTCAAGAGCATTGTCAAAGCAGAAGTAGCCACATTCCTCATCGTCCTTAAATTCAAACGGAATAGAATCGATAACTGATTTGAGTAGTTCTTCTGCCTTTTCAGGATTATTCTTGCTTAATTGGAATTGTGCTTCTTCTACCGTTGAATTTATTGTATCAATTTCGTTGCCGATTATTTGATTAAGTTCTGTCTTAGCTTCATCGGGCAGAAGTTCAAAAATCTTTCTTCCCAACGCTCTTATGATTTCTGTTGCATTTTCATCATCTTTATGTTTATCCGCCTGTTCTTTAAGATATTTTAAGTCTGTTTCATTATCACCTGAAAGACTGTTGAAAATCTCATTGATTGTGTCCTGAAAACCCATAACATACCTCCTGTTAAAATTTACTCTTGCGTACTATCAACAAAAGCATCATTGATACATTTGTTGTATTGTTCTAATATGCTGAGTGGCTCTATAATTTTCATTTTATTCATAAATTGGAATACCCACCCGAAGAACGGAGGACTAATTTGAACCGTGACTTTAATTTTCAGTCTGCCGCCGTCAGCGTGACGAATCTCTGTCTGTTCACCAAACTTGTCATAAACTGCTCCGAGCAATTCGGACGGAAATTCAAGAGTGACCACCTCAGCTTCACCGTTATACATCTTAAATACCTGTTTCGTGTAGCTTTCGGTTTTTCGCTTTTTTATCTGAGCTTCTTTACATATCGGTGTATCTTCAACCTCAACCGTGTCCATATGGTCAACTCTATAATTCACACTATTCTGATATTTCTGGCTATAAGCCACAAGATAATAGTTATCCTCGCTGAACACAAGTGCCACAGGATCGGTAATATATCTTTTTTTGTATTTACGATAAACACGATTACATTTATCGTCTAAATCAAAATAATAAAAACTCACTTGCTTCTTTTTCTTGATTGCAAGCTCAATCTGCTCAATATTGCCAAAAACTCCATTGTTGGAATGCTTGTGATTATTATAAAAGATAATGTTATCCCTTACGATTTCAGAGTGCCTTATTCCTGAAAATGCAAGCAGTTTTTCAACAAGCTCTGCCGTTTTATCGTCAGTAATGAAATTAGCTGCCTGCACAGCATCTATCAGTATTTTTAATTCAGCAAGTGAAAGAGAAACCTCGTCAATATAGTATGCGTTCTCTCTGCCAAGCTCTGTCTTGATAATATTAGCTCCGCTTTCAATCAACAATTCCATATCCTTGTAAAGCGTTCTTCGCTCACAGGATATATTAAGTCCATTAAGATAACTGATGATTTGACTTGTGGAAACAGGCTTGCTTGCTTCGGACTCAGATCTCAAAAACTCCATTATTCGGAGCAATTTTATTTTCTGATTATTCTCACTCATAAACTATGCTCCTTACATACAATATCTTAATTTACATTATAGCACATTATGATAAATTTGTCAATACTAAAAGTCGTTTTTTTGCGACACTATCATTCACAAAAAGCGACACAAAGAAAAAGGTTGCCATAAGTTTTATAATAGCCTTAACTTTGAATCTAGTGGGTTCAAAGTTAAAATACACAAACAAGTCGTATGATAATATACAGCAAATCTTCATTCTGATTCTTATAAATCAGCCTGTCCAGTTCCGCAATCATAACACTTATATTATCATTGCACACATCATATTTCCGCAGTAATCCGAAAAATTTTCCCCTGTACAAGTCTGCCTGCTCCTAAGCCCTTTCTATTGTCAGTCCGTACTCCTGTAAAAGTTCTTCTGTTGAAATGAGAACTGTTTTACATCAAAAAAGTTCTGAGACTACCACAGCAGGTAGTCTCAGAATATGCTGATTTTGTGAGAATGCACGGAAATATATGGCTCTGTCTGTTTATGCACGCTGATTCTGAAATTGATTCTCACAGCAAACCAGAATAAATATGCGAATCAGGATAAATACATTTATTATCATGATATGTACTCATACTACCGTCTAATTTTTCATAGGAACATTCAATTTTAATATTTGCTCCTGTTACATTAGCAATATGCTGTGCAAACGAGCGAATATTTTCCAGACTTTCAGAATACATCTTCCCATTTGTATAGGATACTGAGTTTATCACAATATGAGCATGATAACAGGCATACATTCCTGATTCTTCCTCCCTCGGCTTATAATGCACTACCCAGATGTACTGATAGCTGTCAACCAGAAAACGAGCAATTTCTTTAGTAATTGAAGAAGCCATGAACGCATCGCTCACATTGCTGTCATATGAAACAACAAACTGAATCAACGGATTACCGCTTACCTTACCGAAATATTTTTTAACAAAAAGCATTTCTTCCATAGCCTTACAGATAATCTCCTGATTCGTACCATAACCGGATATACCATTAAAGCCAGTAAACAATGCCCTGTCATCAAGAATGTACTTCAGCATATTCTCCATGTATTGCTGACCACCATTGGAATGACGGACAATTTTAAATATCACCATATCTTACCGCACTCCCTTTCAAATTCTCTTATCTCCTTTTCAGAAGCTCCTGCTTTTACCAAAGCTGTATAAGCTGCATTCATGATGTTCTGCAATGAAACTCTTTCTTTCGGAGTCACTGCATCATCAGTATCAGTCAGTCTGTGTCTGATATAGTCCGACTCCTTTAAGCCGGATGCCTCTGCTCTCTTCTGTATCGTCTGAGCCTCTTCAACAGTCAGCCTCACCGACTTAGTGACAGGCTTCTTCTCAGATTTGTCTCTCATAGGTCATTCTCCTTTACATAATTGATTAAAAAAAGCGACAGATTTTACTCACATCTGCCGCTTTTATATACAGGTTGTATATACGTTTTTATTATAATATGATATATTATATACTTATTATCTTTTCTTATATATAAATATATTAATAATTTATAGTATTATATTATCAATATATTTATATTGCTGGTCGGGAGGGTTCCCCTCCCTCTATGTAAAATGTTTACATTTATGTTGTATTGTATTTATTTTTTACTGACAAGTGGTTCATATCAGTTTCTGAAGATGACCGAAAACAATGAAACTATATGAAAATTCAAGTTTCAAATCAGGTTTCAAGGCAGCTATTATAAGATTTTCAGGAATCGCAATAAAATCACAAATGGCTATATAAAGTCATTTTCGCTTTGAAACTAAATACTATCTGAAACTTTTATAATATATCATCATTTCAAATATGATATTTTTTATCATGTTACTCTTTGCGTGTCACAATGAGCTTTTTAGTTTCCTTACCGGAATCCTTTGATTCAATCTTTATGCAGTACGGAAGTCCCAGTTCCATGATAAAACCATTGAACTTAGCTGATGATACAGTACGCTTACGATTTTTCCACTGCCTGTCAAAATTTTTTCTCTTCAGCTCTTTATAAATCTTATTGAACTCAGCTGTGAAGTCAGGTATCAAATTATACTCTTCGTTGATACATTTGTCAACAATCGGATTACCTACATAACGCTCCAGCATGGCTTGCAAAGTTTCCTTAGTCCGTTGCTGTGCATCTTTCTGACTGTTCCTGTAATTTTCCATGACTGAATCCATTTTGTCAGAAATATTAAGACCGTCCAGCAATACAGATACATAAGCTGTATCAGGCGCGTTCTGATAACGCCGAAGTGTATATAAATAAAACATTGCATCAAAATGTACTTTCGACCATGCAAGAATACTAAAATGAAATCTCAATTTATTATACGATGTCATCATTACATAAGTAAACTTAAAATCATCGGGAAACAATTGATTCACAATAGTAGCAATTCTGAACACATTTGAATTCCTTTCATCTAAAGAAGATAACATTTTTTCTAAGCACCGTCTAAATCGCTTCTTTATATCACTTTGAGATGAAAGCGGAAAATATACATTCAGTTCGGTTTCTGAATTGGTCATCCGCTTTCTGCCTATCAACTGCTTAATCACAGGCATAGTTGAAACCGGAAGAACAACATTTCTAAGTTCGGAATCCTTGATATTGACTCCATTATAAATTACTGTCGTTGCAATCAGCACTTTCACTGACACCTTTTCCTGAGTCATAAGCTCTTCATAGAATTCAGAAGCTTCTTTGTTTTTATTCTCTGCATGAATAAATACGGCTGTATTCTCGCCATATCTGCTGTTCAATGTCGCTTTCAGTTCTTCACCTTGTGCAATGGTATTTACAAATATCAGCCATTTGTCAGTGCTTTCTGAAATATCGGACATCAGGTCTGTATATTCATTATAAATAAATGGTTTGATATATGAATAGTCTGTAGGCATCACAAGAATACTATTTGGTTCATTTATGTAATGCCTGTTTTCTATAACTCGTTTATCATTCAATCTGCTGTCACTATTTTTTTCTTCTATTCTATGAATATTGCTTTCATATTCTCTAATTTGATAATAAGGTGACCACTTTTGAAGGAGTATGAAAAATTCTTCCATTGTACCCGACATAAATATTTTTGTAGCATTAGGAATAGGATTCATATTATTAAACATATGAAAAGGCACTGAAATAAGATAATCAGCTACAATATTTACACCCTTATTAAAAAGAGAGTCATCAATTAGATAATGTACTTCATCAAATACTGCATAGCGGACATTTTTCAAAAACTCCATAAAACGACCATCATTCATCAAAAGTTTCAGAGCCGCTTTCTGATAAGAAATTATCATTATATTCCGGTGTCTGCCGAATACCATCATATTCTCATGTTGATACTTCTCTGTTGACTGATAGCTGAAGGCTTCTTTGTCAAACGCCTCAATCATTCTGATATTTTGCTGAGTCATAAGAGCTTCTCTGTTCTCGAAGATAATGATGTTCCCATCATGACCGAAATGCTTCAACAGCTGTTTCTGAATAAAAGTATTCTTTCCTTTTCCAGTGCCTGCGGCGATAAAGACATTCTTCCCTGCTTGCCATGTTTTTATCGTTGCAGAACTCAATGCATCACTCACATAATTATAGTGATAGTCAACGTTCTTTTTAAGGGGATAAGGATAATATTTTTCATCATTGCGCAAGTTATTACTTTCATCAAAAGCTTTATTGATTCTCAAATCATAGTCAATATAATCTTCGCCTTCATGAACTTCCCACTCTTTACTGGTAATTATATTCTCTATAAACTGTGATAATATATTGTTATATTCAATACTGCCTTCTTCATTTTTTGAATGAGTATCTATATTGCAAAGCCATTGTTCCAACAAATCTAAGTAACCATTAGACATCGAAATTCCTCCAATCACAGGTATTATGGTTATATCATACCATATTTTGTATAAAAAATCAATAGAATTTCATCAAAATATGTAAAAATTTCCTTTCTTGATTATATATTATTTAAGTGCTATGGTAAGCTCCGCCAATAATTTTGGTAGGAGCATAGTAGCATAACAAATCAACGAAAGGAGGACAAAAGATGTTTGATAATCAGCGTTACATCACAAGGGGAATTGATGCCGAAATTCCGTTTGAGTTGCAGATTTTCATATGGGAATGCATTGACAGAATGCCCGAACCGAAAGACTATTTTCAGATATTCACATTTGAAGCAGTTGGTATTTTACAGAAAATCATTCACATATCGGAACAGCCCGAATACTGCATGAATTACTTTATTCCGTACGGTAATCCGATTACTGCAAAGATTTATGTCATTGACGACGGCGACCACTCAACCATGCTTTTATCAAGCGAATATTAATCCACAGCACAAATCCCTCCCGATTAATTTCGGGAGGGAAATTTTTATTTTACGGAGGAAAAACAAATGGAAGAAGAAAAAATTTACTGCTCTCACTGCGGTGACATCATCGAGGGTGATGACTACGACACCATCTATGGAGAGCCAATCTGTCAGGACTGCATCGACAGTTATGCAGTTACCTGCGACAGGTGCAATGAGTTTATCTGGGACTCCGATGCATACAGCGACGGAAATATCTGTCTCTGTGGTCACTGCTATGACAACTACTACACACGCTGTGAACAGTGCGACACAATCATTCACAATGATGACACATACGAATACGACGACAGTTATTACTGCCACGACTGCTATTTGGATGTCCGCATAAACGATTCAATTCACGAATACAGCTACAAGCCTGAACCGATTTTCTACGGTGATTCAAATCGCTATTTCGGCGTGGAACTTGAAATCGACGGAGCAGGCAAAGACAATGATTATGCCGAAGAAATTCTTGACATCGCCAACGAGTACGACGAACGCATCTACATAAAGTCCGACGGAAGCCTTGAAGACGGCATGGAGATTGTCACGCACCCTATGTCACTTGAATATCACAAAGACTTCTGCTGGGAAGAGGTTATGAACTATGCTGTCAGACTTGGCTACCGCTCGCACCAGACTTCAACTTGTGGTCTGCACATTCATGTCAATCGTGACAGTTTTGGTCTTGACCGTGACGAACAGGACGAAGTTATCAGTCGCATTCTCTACTTTGTAGAACACCACTGGAATGAGATGCTGAAATTTTCAAGACGTTCTGAATATGCTATGAACCGCTGGGCTGCTCGCTATGGCTATGAAAGTTCCCCGAAAGCCATTATGGACAAGGCAAAGAAAAGCTACGGTCGCTATGTAGCTGTAAATCTCTGCAACTACCACACCATAGAGTTCAGGCTTTTCAGAGGTACACTCAAATACAACACGCTTATCACAACGCTGGAGCTGGTAAACAAAATCTGCGAGCTTGCTGTCCTGATGGACGATGACGGAATTTCAAAAATATCGTGGTCTGAATTTGTTGCAGGAATTACCGAACCTGAACTCATTCAGTATCTTAAAGAACGCAACCTTTATATCAACGAAAAAGTCGAAGAAACGGAGGAATTTTAATTATGTGTGCATTATACGGTTGGCTTGACTACAAGCATATTGTACCTTATAAAGTCCTGAAGAAACTTACTCAGGCACTCGCAAACGCCGCTGAAGAACGTGGAACTGATGCAGCTGGTATCTCATACGTGAAAAACGGTCATGTAACAATCTACAAACGTCCGAAACCTGCCCACAAAATCAAATTCAACATACCAGAAAACACGGTGGCAGTTATGGGACACACGAGACTTGCCACACAAGGCGACAAGGAAAACAATTACAACAACCACCCATTTCCCGGCAAAGCTGACAAGGCTTTTGCCTTTGCCCATAACGGAGTTCTGTACAATGATACAGCACTTCGCAAGTCCAATAATCTGCCAGCTACAAAGATTGAAACGGACAGCTACATTGCAGTTCAGCTTATAGAGAGACAGAAAAAACTTGACTTTGATTCACTCAGAAATATGGTGGAAGACGTTATGGGAAACTTCGTATTTACCCTGCTGGACGAAAACAACACCCTCTATTTCATAAAGGGTAATAATCCGCTTTATCTGATTTACTTTGAGCGTTTCAGACTTTATATCTACGCTTCAACAAAGTCAATCATGGACAAGGCACTCAAAGTCGTCGGATTAAAGTCTGAAAAACCTACTATTATAAAGGTATGTGAGGGTGATATTATCTCTATCAGTTCAGACGGCAAAATTGACAGCAGTCGTTTTACTCCTGAAGATTATTCGTTTTTCGGTACAGGTACAAGTACCAAAAAATCACGCTACAAATATGAATGGTACGACTGGGAAGATGACAGCGAATACTGCGAGTATACAAGCGAGGAAGAACTCCTGTTTGATATGTGCAACTGCTACGGAGTTGACGAGGACGATATTATCCTGCTCCTTGATTATGGCTATACCGCTATGGAAATTGAGGAAATGTTTATGGATACTTACCTGCTCCGCTCGTCAATACAGGAAGTAAAGCACAACAGTTTTTATAACGATATTTAACAATTAAACAAAGCTACAACCGTCTCAGAATATTTAATTTCTGGGACAGTTAATTTTTTGTCAGAATTATGATTTTACATCGGCACAAACAGTTATGTAAAAATATTTATCAGGAGGTATTCCTATGGGAAAGACAAAAAGAGGACATAATGAGGGAAGCATAAGGGAACGCAAAGACGGCAGATTTGAAGTACGTGTTACGGCTGGCATTGACTTTGAAACAGGCAAGCCTAAACGTATTTCATACTATGCAAATACAAAAGCAGAAGCCGTAAAACTTCTGCATGAAGTCGAATACAATATCCACATCAACGAAATGGTTGACCCGACTTCAACCAAGCTCATAGACTGGCTCAGGATATGGCTTGAAACCTACATGAAAAACAGTCTGAAACAGTCAACCTATACGAGTTATGCAGGATACATAAACAATCATATCGCTCCTGCTTTTCCGAATCTCAAACTCAAAGACCTTACTTCAAAGCTGCTACAGGATTTTTATAATTACAAGCTCACGGAGGAAGAACTTTCACCGAAAACAATCGCAAACCTTCACCGCTGTCTGCACAAGGCTTTAAAACAGGCGGTACTGGAGCATCATATCAGTTTCAATCCTTGTGATGCAGTCAATCTGCCCCGAAACGAAAAGCCGCAGATTGAAATCCTTACCCGTGAGGAGCAGGAACGCCTTATGTACACAAGCTACAAATTCAGATACGGAGTTTTCATCAGGCTTACTCTCGCTACTGGAGTACGTCTGGGCGAACTTCTTGGTTTACGCTGGGAAGACGTTGACACAAGAAAGAATATGCTGAATATCCGCCGTACTCTCAACCGTCTGCCGAAAGTAGACTACAACGGAATCGGAAACTCCACCGAGATAGTCATACAGGAACCAAAGACCAAAAATTCCACACGTTCAATTCCGCTTATGCAGGTGATAATCAGGGACTTACAGCAGTGGAGAAATATTCAGCTTTCAGATGCCCGAATTGCAGGAGCAGTGTATACTGATTCGGGATTTATAGTTACCAACCCACTCGGAGGATACATAGAACCACGTACTTTCAAGGACTACTATGACGAAATTCTCGAAGCATCAGGACTCGGACACTACACGTTCCACGCTCTCCGCCACACATTCGCAACAAGAGCTATGGAGCAGGGTATGGATGCTAAAACTCTTTCAACACTCCTTGGACATTATTCAGTTGCGTTCACACTCGACACATACACACACGTTCTCGACAGTCAGAAGCACGAGGAAATGAAACTCATGGAGGACTTGTTTTCTATGCCAACTATGCCACAATATCAATCATATCCTGTCATAGTCACACCTGCTCCGAATGGTTTCATTCTCAATGCTGTTGACTTTGACGACCTTAAAATCGAAGCCGACGACATCAACTATGGCATAAGCTGTATACAGTCAGCTATAGTACAAACACTCTCAAACATATATCCTCCCTCTCCCTCTCCCTCTCCGAATAACGAGCTTGTTGTAAACATCGGTGAATTTGTTGTTATGGTAAATATATAAATAAAAAGGAGAGCATAAAAGCTCTCCTTTATTTTTTGTTTGTTAACTGAGGTTAACACAAATTCTTATCATAAATTACTAAGCCATATTTAACAGCACACAAACGTCGCACTTTTGGGGTCATTTTGGGGTCAAAATCATTAAAGCAAAAAAATTAATCCTCGTAAACGTACGTGTTTACGAGGATTTTTGGTTGCGGCGGCTGGATTTGAACCAACGACCTTCGGGTTATGAGCCCGACGAGCTACCTAGCTGCTCCACACCGCGTAATGTATCATTTTTTCGCATCAACTTCATGCGACTATCTTAGTATATCACGGTTTACTTAAAATGTCAATACCTTCTGATATATTTTTTTATTTTAACTTATTATCACCGCTTACAAAAGAAATTGCCCGATAATTTCCGTTGGTTTATCCGGAAATATTATAGGCAATTTCTTAAACTTCATGTAACTATTGTATTATTATACTTTAAGGTTAGGACATTCTGTAAAAACATTTTCACCCATTTCCACGCCATCGGGTAATTTTATACTTTTAAGATTTGTACAATTCCTAAAAGCATAATCGCCTATACTTTTTATACTGTTTGGTAATTTTATACTTCTAAGATTTTCACAATCGCAAAAGGTGTTACTCCCTATACTTGTTACACTATTAGGTATTGTTATATTTGTAAGACTTGTACAATCACAAAAGGCACTATCCCCTATACTTGTTATACTATCAGGTATATTTATGTTTTTAATGCTTGTACAACCAACAAAAATATCATCGCTTATACTTGTTATGCTGTCAGGAATTATTATGCTTTTAAGGTTTTCACAACAACAAAAAGCACTATCCCCTATACTTTTTACACTATCAGGAATTATTATATTTTTAAGGTTTATACAATAACAAAAAGCACTATTTTCTATACTTATCACATTATTTCCAATTATTATGTTTGTAAGACTTACACATTCATCAAAAGCATGATTACCTATACTCATTACATTATCAGGTATAATAATATTTTTTTCATTTCCTTTATATTTATATAGAATTCCATTTATTATTACAAAATCATCAGGATAATTTTCATACCATGCAGTATTACAAAAAGCATTTTCACCTATATAAGTTACACTGTTGGATATTGTTATATTTGTAAGATTTGTACAATCCGCAAAAGCCCATTCGCCTATATAAGTTACACTGTTAAGTATTATTATACTTTTAAGATTTTTACAACTATTAAAAGCATTATCACCTATTTCTTTTATTCCAGAGGGTAGCTTTATATTTTCAAGACTTTCACAGCTACTAAAAGCATAATTACCTATCTTTTTTATTCCAACAGGTAGACTTACATTTTTAAGACGATTACAATAACTAAAAGCGCCGGCACCTATCTCTTTTATTCCAGAAGGTAGCTTTATACTTTTAAGATTTCTGCACTTACTAAAAGCAGAATCGCCTATACTTGTTATTTTTTCAGAAATAATAATATTTTCTTCATTTCCTCTATATTTATATAAAATACCATTTATGATTACAAAATCATCAAGATAATTATTTTCAAGCCATGCAGTACCCTCAAAGGCATCACTACCTATACTTGTTACACTGTTGGGTATTGTTATGTTTGTAAGGTTTGTGCAATCCGAAAAAGCCCAATCGCCTATCTCCTTTACGCTGTCTGGAATTGTTATGCTTTTAAGTTTTTTACAATTTTTAAAAGCCCACCAATATATACTCTTTACGCTATCAGGGATTGTTACGCTTATAAGGCTTGTACAACCTTCAAAAGCATGATATCCTATAATCGTTACTCCGTCGGATATCTTTACGTTTACAAGGCTTGTACAACCATCAAAAGCACAATCGCCTATCTCTGTCACGCCGTCAGGAATTGTTACGTCTGTGTCGTTGCCGTAGTACTTTATCAGCACGCCGTCTTCAATTTCAAAATCCATATTTTATACACTCCGTTCATAACATACTTTATTTAAGTTTACCATAAATTCCATATAATGTCAACAGAAATATAAAATATAATTATTTTATTGTATTCAAGAACATTATTTAATATTTCATTTAAAAAGACTTGCAGTTTTACGTGAAATGTGATAAAATACTATATATAACTGATTATAAAGGAGTATTTTATGGCTAAAATCAAGACTGCTGTTATATTCGGTGGTACGTCACGTGAATATGCCCTTTCACTGTCTTCTGCTACCGATATTATAGCAAATATCCCTAAAGATAAGTATGAGGTCATCTGTATCGGCATAACCCGTAAAGGAAGATGGCTTTACTATCCCGGCGACGTTGAGGACATAGCTTCCGGTAAATGGGAATCTAACCCCGACTGTACTTCCGCTATCCTCTCCCCTGACCCCCTTCACCGTGGTATCATCATACTTGAAAACGGTACGGCTTCCATACGTAAAATAGACGTTATTTTTCCGGTGTTACACGGTAAAGCCGGTGCGGATGGTACTATACAGGGTCTGCTTGACCTTTCCGGTATTCCGTACGTCGGAAGTGGTCTTCTTGCGGCGGCTTCGTGTATGGATAAATCACATACACATATGGTTATGGACGATTTCAATATACAAACCGCTCCGTGGCGACTGATTACCCAGCGTGAACTAAATGAACTTGACGAATCCTGTAAAAAAATTTCCGCTGAACTCGGTTTCCCGTTGATTGTAAAACCTGCTAACAGTGGCAGTGATGCGGGAACAGGTTACGCCGATAACTTCGAGTCTCTCGTATCCGCCGTGAAAGTAGCATTTTCCAATGATAATAAGGTAATTGTTGAGAAGTTCATAAAGGGCAGAAAACTTGAAGTTGCCGTTTTCGGTTACGATTCACCGATAGCCTCGGAAGTTGGCGAGATAACCAACAAAACACATACTTATAACCCAAGTAATTTCAATGCGGTATCCGGTGATGACCTGACCATTCCGGCAGATTTACCCGATAAATTATCCCGTGAAATACGTGATACTGCGGTAAACGCTTTCAAGGCTCTCAACTGCAAAGGGTTCGCAAGAGTTGACCTGTTTCTTACAGAAAACAATAAAATTCTGTTGAATAAAATAGGTGTCGCACCGGGTCTGAGAATCAACAGCGTTTTCCCTAAGCTTATGTGTACGCTCGGTATGTCCTACCCTGCTCTGCTACATAATCTGCTTGACAGTGCTATTGAAAATGCTGAACGCAGTTACTAATTAAAAGGAGTTTTGTTTTGAAAAAAAATCATATTATTTCTTTATTGAGTGTACAGACAGAAGACGGGGAACGTACAGAATCTGAACTTTTTACTGATGCTCTTGTAGAATGTACAGAAGACAGCAGTATAATAGTATATGAAGATACTGAAACTACCGGTTTTGAGGGTTCTGTCACGACAATTAAAATTACCGGCGGTAAAGAAGCTACTATCTCCCGGACAGGAACTTCAAACTCTTTCCTCACTTTCGAGACGGGTAAAAAGCATTACTGTCAGTATGGTACGCCTTTCGGGACGTTTCAGATGGGGGTATATACTCACGCTCTCGAAGATACCCTGATGACAAACGGAAGACTTTACATGAAATACACTATTGATGTAAATGCTTCTATGCTCTCGGATAACGAGATTACTATTACTATAAAAAATTTCAGGAAAGGACTATAATTTTTATGGATTACATTAAAAAAGCATCCGACCAGCTCCGACAGCTTATAACGGAAGCTCTCGGAAAAACTATCGCAGACGGTACTTTTCCGGCTGTACCTCTACCGGATTTCAACGTTGAGATTCCGGCGGACAAGTCACACGGAGATTTCGCTTCAAATGTCGCTATGGTATCCGCTAAGGCTTTCCATACCGCACCCCGTAAAATTGCAGACGCACTCATTGATAAAATTGATCTCAATGATTCACTGTTTGAACGCTGTGAAGTTGCCGGAGCAGGTTTTATGAATTTCTTCCTGTCCCGGAAATGGTTTTCAGACGTAGTGAAAAATGTACTCACGGAAAAAGATTCCTACGGTAAAACAGGGCTTGGAAACGGTAAGAGAATACTTGTTGAATTTGTTTCTGCTAATCCTACAGGTCCTATGCACATAGGTAACGCTCGTGGTGGTGCAATAGGTGACTGTCTTGTAAGCGTTCTGCAATGGGCAGGTTATCACGCTGAACGTGAATTTTATGTCAACGATGCAGGAAATCAGATTGAAAAATTCGGGAAATCGCTGTCTCTCCGGTATATGCAGTTATGCTCTGAAAAGGGTCAGCAGACTATCTACAACTGCATGAGCGATACGGAAAAACTCTGTAACGACATCTATTCACAAAGCGGTGAGGGTCAGGCGTTCGAGATGCCGGAAGATGTATACCTGGGCAGGGATATTATCGAACATACCGCCAACTTCTACAAACAACACCTCTTTGAACTCGAAAACGTGACGGAAGAAGAACGCCGTAAAGCCCTTGTTGATTACGCACTGCCGTTAAATATAGCCGGTCTTGAACGTGACCTCAGAAAATACCGTATTGTCTATGATACGTGGTTCATGGAGAGCAAACTACACGAATCCGGCGAAACTATGCGAATCGTGGATAAATTACGTGAAACAGGTCATACTTACGTACAGGACGGTGCGACATGGTTCAGGGCTACCGACTTCGGCGTTGACAAGGATTTTGTACTTGTACGTGCTAATGGTATTCCCACTTACGTTGTGCCGGATATTGCGTACCATTACGACAAACTCGTTACAAGAAACTTCGATAAAGCGGTAAATATTCTCGGTGCAGACCATCACGGTTATGTACCACGCCTTAAATCCGCACTTACTGCCCTTGGTGTAGATGCCGATAAACTCGACGTTGTATTAATGCAGATGGTAAGGCTCGTACGTGACGGTGAAGTTGTCAAGCTGTCGAAAAGAAGCGGAAAAGCGATTACTCTTGTAACGCTCCTTGATGAAGTACCTATCGACGCAGCAAGATTTTATTTCAATCTCCGTGAAGCTAATTCGCAGTTTGAGTTTGATTTAGACCTTGCCGTTGAAAAATCTTCTCAGAATCCGGTTTACTATGTACAGTACGCCCACGCAAGAATATGTAGCCTGCTTGCAAATCTTACCGCAGAGGGTATAGAAATTCCTGATTCCGCTAATCTTGATATACTCACAAATTCTCGTGAAATCGAACTTATCAGACATCTTGCCACACTCCCGAAAGAAATAAATCTTTCCGCTAAAACTTATGACCCCTCAAAGATTACAAAATACGCCATAGACCTCGCCACACTTTTCCACCGTTTCTATGATGCCTGCTCCGTCAAGAATGCGGAAACTCCCGACATAATGAACTCAAGAATTTTACTCTGTATCGCCGTAAGACAGGTACTGAAAAACGTTCTCACTATCCTTAATATCGAAAGTCCGGAAAAAATGTAAACCGGAAAAAATTACATTTTGTATCATTTTAAATTACATTTCAGTTACAAAAAAATACAGCTTTTGTAATTTTTATCACAAAATCAACACGTTTATTTGTCAATTACGTACATGAAAACTTTAAAAATTCACACTTTATTAACAAATTACTTCTGAAAATATGTTACAATTTGTAATATATAAGGAAACTATTAACAAGTCCTTAAAAAAAACATATCCATTTATAAATAACAGAAAGGATTAAATTTTATGTCCAACAGATTATTTCAGGGTTTAGTACACCAGATGCGTGATACTATAGACGCAACAATAGGCGTTGTAGACGAAACAGCTACTATTATCGCCTGTAGTGACCTCACCCGTGTAGGTACTACCAATGAATTCGTTTCCCTTGACCTCGGCGACTCTCACGATATTTTCATAAGAGACGGTTTTACATATAAACCGTTCGGCTCACGGGTAAAGCCCGATTACGCCGTATTCGTAGAGGGAGTGGACGATTCCGCCGCAAAGTACGCAAGTATACTGTCTATCACCCTCTCCAACATCAAACAGTACTATGACGAAAAATACGACCGCAACAACTTTATAAAAAATGTTATTCTCGATAACGTTCTTCCCGGTGACATTGTCATAAAGGCTCGGGAACTTCATTTCAATGCGGAAATAAGCCGTGCGGTGTTCCTTATCAGGATAATCTCCGCAAATGATATTTCCGCTTATGACGTTATTCAGAACCTCTTCCCGGACAAAAACAAAGATTTCGTTTTCAACATCACGGAAAGCGACATAGTACTTGTAAAGGAACTGAAAAGTACAGTCGATTCCAAAGACCTTGAAAAACTCGCACGTTCTATCGCTGATACACTCAGCAGTGAATTCTATACAAGGGTTAACGTCGGTATCGGTACAGCAGTTATCGGCGTAAAGGAACTCGCACGCTCTTTTAAAGAAGCACAGATGGCTCTTGAAGTCGGTAAGGTTTTCGATACGGACAAGGTAATTGTAAGTTACGACAACCTCGGTATTGCCCGGCTCATCTATCACCTGCCTACCGTTCTATGCGAAACTTTCCTGCATGAAGTATTCAAAGTCGGCAGTATCGAATCACTCGACCATGAAACACTCTTCACGATACAGAAATTCTTTGAAAATAATCTGAATGTCTCCGAAACTTCAAGAAAATTATTCGTACACAGAAATACGCTTGTTTACAGGCTCGAAAAAATCAAGAAACTTACCGGTCTCGACCTGCGGGAATTTGACCACGCCATAATATTCAAAATTGCCCTTATGGTCAAGAAATATCTTTCCGCAAATCCGGTTAAATTTTAAGGAAGGTGTGAATATTTGGTAGAACTTAAAAACGTATCCGTGACGTATTCATCAAGCGGTGTCGACGCTTTAAACAATGTAAGTCTCAAGATTAACGACGGTGATTTTGCGTTTGTTGTAGGTTCGTCAGGTGCGGGAAAAAGTACCATGATTAAACTGCTTCTCAAGGAAATAAACGCCACAAGCGGTTCTGTTACCGTCAACGGTTACGACCTCGGCAAGCTGAAAAAAAGTAAAATTCCGGAGTTCCGGAGAACATTAGGCTTTGTGTTTCAGGATTTCCGGCTTATCCCCTCAATGACTGTTTACGAAAATATAGCCTTCGTCCTCCGTGTTATCGACGCTCCGGTGAAATATATAAAAAAACGTGTTCCATATGTTATCGGGCTTGTAGGACTAAATGAAAAAGCTAACTCTTATCCCGACGAACTTTCCGGCGGTGAGATGCAACGTGTCGCAATCGCAAGGGCATTAGTCAATGACCCGCAACTCATAATAGCAGACGAACCAACCGGCAACATAGACCCTGAACTCTCTTACGAGATAGTGGAACTTCTTAAAGGTATCAACGACCAGGGAACTACTATATTAATGGTAACGCATGAACACGACCTCGTGCGACATTTCGGCGGACGTATCATAAATATCACCGACGGTCAGATAGTATTTGATGAGATTGTAGCCGGTACTTCCGACGACCTCACAGACTTTGAACCGGCTATACTTCCCGTACCCGACAGCTTCACAGATGACGACGGCATGGATGCGGAAGAACTTCTTGGAGATTCCGAATTTCCTGACATTGATTTCAGCGACGAACCCGAAGAAATCGTTACGCCTACTTCTCAGGAAATAAAAATAAAATCGTATCGTACAACCTTGCAGGACGAACTTGTTATAGATGGTTCGCCGGAAACTGTCGGAGATTTACCACTCGAAAGCGTAAGCGATGATATTGATGAACTTATAGCATCTCTCGAAATCGTAGGCGATACCTCTTCCGGTAATGCCGATGCCGATGAGATTATATCTGCTATTATCGAACAGTCACAAGGGGGTACGGAACAATGAAACCAAGCGGATTCAAATATCTCGCCGACCAGGGTGTAGAAAATATATGGAAAAATAAAATGATGGCTTTTGCCACATTCTGCGTACTTTTAATATCGCTCCTGCTCGTCGGAGTTGCCGGACTGTTTTATATAAATATAAACTCCATGATAACCGGTCTGAGTGAACAGAATGAAATAGCGGTATACGTAAATATAGGTACTCCCGACGAAAGAGTTTCGGAAATAGAAAATGAAATAACAAATCTTGATAACGTAAATACTATAGAATACATTTCAAGACAACAGGCTCTTGAACGTATGCAGAACAGAATTGACAGTCGGGGACGTGCAATTTTCAATTACATTGACGGTTATGACTTCATGCCCGACGGTTTCAGCGTTACGCTTAAAGATACATCTCTTATCGAAGATACAACAACCGCAATATCCATGATTCCCGATATTCAGGAAGTCGATTCATCCACACAGGTTACAGAATTTCTTATCGAATTAAGAAGAATGGCTACACTTATAGCCGGTGCGGTAATAATAGCACTGGTTATAGTATCGATGATTATGATTTCAAATACCACGAAAGCCAGCGTATACGCACGCCGTGAGGAAATACAGATTATGAAATACGTCGGGGCTACTGATGTATTTATCCGTATGCCTTTTTTCGTTGAGGGTATGGTTACCGGCTTTTTTTCAGGTACGGGTGCTTTCTTCATTACATGGGCTATTTACCGTTCCGTGTATAACGTACTTACTTCACAGCCTGCCCTGATGAGTGCCTTTAACATAGGAAATATCATACCGTTCGGAGATATAAGATTTTCCGTACTTATATGCTATCTTTTCGCCGGTGCATTTATGGGAGCTATAGGAAGCGTTATCAGTACACAGAAACATCTTGACGTATAAGGAAGGAAGTGCCGACAGCTTGAAAAAATTATTAGTTAAAATCTTTACTTTCCTTATGTGTTCAACTGTTTCTGTCGGAACGGTAGTAAATTTTTCCTCAACAGAAAAATCTGCTAAGACTATACCGGAAATTCAGGCGGAAAGAAAAGCCAATGAAGACAAAATAGCGGAATTTGATAAACAGATTGCGGAACTCGGTGAAAGTATTTCAGGGGAACAGTCGCTACAACAGGCGTTATCCGAACAGATTTCACTGATTCAGGAAAATATAACGCTTTTAGGTCAGGAACTCGACAAACTAAACTCCGATATTGAAAAAGCGGAGGAAAATATAGAATTTCTTGATTACAGTATCTCAAAGCGTCAGAAAGAAATGGAAGAAAGTGTTGAACTTTTCAAAAAAAGACTCTGTGCAATGTATATATCCGGTAACAACGATAATATGTTATCCGTACTGCTTGGTTCGTCGAGTTTCTATGATATGATGTCACGTGTAAAGATAGTGAACAATATGGCGGAGTATGACGAACAACTGATAAATGAAATTCTCGGTGATATAGACGGTCTCGAAAAGGACAGAAAAGACCTCGAAACGGAAAAACAAAGTCTGGAAGCGAAAATATCTGAACAGGAACGTAAGAAATCTGAAAAAACTTCGGAAATAGAATCTCTTAATGATAAAATGGCTCAATCGCAGTTTGTAGTTGAACAGATAAACGCTCAGCAGAATAAAATCCAGAACTCTAAACAAGATGCGGAATCTCTCCGGGCTGATTTCGACCAGCAGGAGCAGGAAATTCAGGAAGAAATACGTCGGAAAGCGGAAGAAGCACAAAGACTTTACGAAGAACAACAAAGACGTAAAATGGAAGAAGAATTTCAGCGTAAACAGGAAGAAATTATACGTCGGCAAGATGAACTCATCCGGCAACAACAGGAAGAACAAAAACGCCGTCTTGAACAGGAAGAAGCAGAAAAAAAACGTCTTGAACTCGAAGAAAACAGCAGACAAGAAGAAAACCGTCGGCAGGAAGAAGAACGTATCCGAAAAGAAAAAGAAGAACAAGAACGTCGCCGACAAGAAGAGGAAGAACTCCGCAAACAGGAAGAACAAAACCGATTATATCAGCAGTGGCTCGCAGAACAAGTACCGCAACAGGAATCCGTACCGCCGGAAATTCCTGCTCCTGAAACGCAGTCTTACGTATGGCCTGTTCCTGGTTACTACTATGTGACAAGTCATTACGGTGAGCGTGAAGGTCAGCAACATAAAGGAATAGATGTCGGCGATGCTGATATTGACGGTGCAGATGTTGTGGCGGTTCGTGACGGTTTAGTAATATCTGTAAACAATTCCTGTACACACAATTACGGAAAAGAGGATATCGGTTGCGGTTGTGGTGGTAACTACGGAAATTACGTCACTATATCACACGACGGCACATATACAACTATATCCGCACATATGGCGTATGTAACCGTATCAGTAGGTGATTACGTCAAGCAAGGTCAGAAAATAGGGGCAGTAGGTTCTACAGGCTGGTCAACCGGTCCGCATCTGCACTTTGAATTACGTTCAAATGGTATAGATTCAAACCCTCTCGATTATATAAGTCCGTAAAATAGTTTTATGAAAGGAGGCAGTAGTCAATTTCGACTACCGCTTATAATGAAAAAATTAATCATAGTAAAAAAAATTCTCGCCTTTATGACGTGTTCCGCAATATCTGCCGGAATAGTAGCAAATTACACCGATTCTGACAGCGTTCAGACTGATGTTTCCGCTAAATCCATTGCGGAAATTCAGGAGGAAAGAAAAGCTAATGAAGCGAAAATTGCGGAATATGAAAATCAGATAAATTCCCTCGAAAATGATAAAAACAGTCAGCAGGCATTTCAGGAAGCTCTCGCCGAACAAATTTATCTTATTCAGGAAAATATACTTCTCCTTAACAATGAACTTGATAAACTTACTGAAGAAATATCTTCTACAGAAGATAATATAAAACATCTCGATTCTGACATATCCTTACAACAGGAACTCATAAACAACAACATTGAACTTTTTAAAAAGCGTCTCTGTACTATGTACATATCAGGTAATAACAAACTCGCTGAAGTGGTACTTGGTTCTGCAAGTTTCTATGACGTAATGTCAAGTGTGGAACTTGTAAACAGAATAGCATCTCACGACGAGGAACTAATCAACAAACTTCTCGACGAAATAGACGGTCTCGAAAAATCGAAAAAAGACCTCGAATTTGAAAAGTCCATACTGCAAACCAAACTTGAACAGCAAGCCGATAAAGTATCTCAGAAATCAGCGGAAATACTGCAGTTAAACGAGAAAATGGAACAGACACAGGAAATTATAGAAAGAATAAAACTTGAACAGATTCGGCTTGACCAGTCAAGAACGGATACGCAGAAATATCTTGACGAACTCGCACAGGAAGAGTTAAAGATTGAGGAAGAAATACGTCGGCACGCTGAAGAAGCACAACGTCGTTACGAAGAAGAACAACGTCGCATTCTCGCACAGAAAGAAGCGGAACGTCTGGAGGCTGAACGTCGGGAACAGGAAAGACTACTTGCTATTGAACAGGCTTCACGTGAGCAGGAATCAAGAGAAATTGAATCCCGTGAAATTGCATCCCGTGAGCAGGAATCAAGAGAAATTGAATCACGTGAAATTGCATCAAGAGAGCAGGAATCAAGAGAAACAGAATCACGTGAAATTGCATCTCGTGAGCAGGAATCGAGAGAAATTGAATCACGTGAAATTGCATCTCGTGAACAAGCATCAAAAGAACAGGCTTCTCGTGAAGAAGCGTCTCGTGAACTTGAACGTATTGAACAGGCTTCAAGGGAGCAGGCTTCTCGTGAAGAAGCGTCTCGTGAACTTGAACGTATCGAACAGGCTTCAAGGGA
>JAIDCY010000029.1:47475-49889 GCA_029055625.1 Ruminococcus sp.
CTTGAACGTATCGAACAGGCTTCAAGGGAGCAGGCATCACGTGAAGAGGCATCACGACAGGCGGAACTCACCAGAACTACTACCACTTCCACAACTACTACTTCCACACAGACTACCGTTACAACTACTACCGAAACTTCCACCACTACTACAACTACTGCTACTATACCTGCTCCGTCATCTTCCGGTTTTATATGGCCTACTCCTGGTAAGTACTACATATCAAGTCCGTTCGCTCAAAGGTGGGGTACTCAGCACAAAGGTATTGATATAGGCGATGCCGGTATAATGGGTTCTGATATAGTAGCTTCAAAATCCGGTACTGTTACATATGTAAGCAACAGTTGTACGCATAACTACGGAAAGTCTTCAAGCTGTGGTTGTGGTGGTGGTTACGGAAATTACGTAATCATCCAGCATGACGGTACATACTCCACACTTTACGGTCATATGACTTCCGCAAATGTTTCTGTCGGCGATTACGTACAGCAGGGCGATGTTATCGGTACGGTAGGTTCTACAGGATGGTCAACAGGTCCGCACTTACACTTTGAAGTACGTGTAAACGGTACACAACAAGACCCTCTTAATTTTGTAAGTCAATAATCTTACACGCCGTATGCAAAAAATTTAACACGCAATACGCAAAAAAAACAGGTACAAATCATGTACCTGTTTTCTTTTTTCCTACTTTCATTACCGCACTGCATATTACGTTTTCCGCACCGTTTTTACGTAATAATAACGCAATTTCGGAAAGAGTACTGCCAGTAGTAGTAATATCGTCGATAAGGAGAATTTTTTTACCGGAAACATTTTCCGTAACCTGAAACGCATCTTTCAGATTAATTTTCCGTTCTTCCCTGTCAAGAGTTTTCTGTTCTCTGGTCTCACGGATTTTACGTACTGAACACCGGACAGGTCTGTTGATTTCCGCACATACTACCTCTGCGATAAGTACGGACTGATTATAACCACGTTGACGCTGTGAACTCTCCGACAGCGGAACAGGTATGATAAAATCAATTCTATCCGGTATGCCTTTACTTTTCAGGACATCCGCAAGATAAGTCCCGAACGCATACGCAGAATTTCCACATCTGCCGTTTTTAAGGATATGTACCGCCGGAAATATCGCCTTATCATACACAAATACTGCATAACTCTCTGATGCTCCCGGTATACTGAATCTGCCGTCATACCGGCTTATTTTTTCCGTACACTCTATACAAAAACGGTCATTTCCGGCAATAAGTTCGCTACATACCGGACACCTTACGGGAAAAAACAGATTCAGTATCTTTCTTTTTGTATAGTATTTCATTTACTCTTCAGTTTCTATTACTTCGATTTCTTCAACTTCACGCAGTTTTCTGTTAATCTGTCTCATACGTACCCCGACCAGTTTTTCAAAATCATCATCAACTTTTTTGAAATGTTTCTTAGTTTCTTCAAGAGCCTTTACAAATGTATTGAATTCTGATTTGACAGCTCCGAGAGTTTCCCATACCTGATTACTTTTCTTCTGTATAGCGAGAGTCTGAAAACCCATCTGTAAGGAGTTGAGCATTACAGCCATAGTGGAAGGACCTGTTATATTTACGTTATACTTATTCTGAAGTTTTTCAATCATTCCACTATTTACCACTTCTGCATACAGCCCCTCAAAAGGAAGAAACATTATACCGAAATTTGTAGTATACGGTGGTTTTATGTACTTGTCGTGAATATCTTTCGCACATTTTTCTATTACGTCGCATAACTTCTTTTTAGCTTCCGCAATCTCTTCCGGATTTCCGTTATTATAAGCATCCTGTAAAGCGGAAAAAGTATCTCCCGGAAATTTTGAATCTATCGGCAAGTAAATCTGCCTGCCGTCCCTGCCTGGTAACTTTACCGCAAATTCTACCCTTTTCGTACTATCCGGAATAGTCGAAACGTCTTTTTCGTACTGTTCCGGTGCGAGTATTTCCTCAAGTATCGCTCCTAACTGTATCTCACCGAGAATACCTCTTGTCTTTACGTTCGACAGTACTTTTTTCAGGTCTCCTACTCCGGAAGCGATGGTCTGCATCTCACCAAGTCCCTTATATACCTGCTCCAGACGTTCGCTTACAAGTTTAAATGATTCGTTCATCTTACTTTCGAGTTTTTCGTTTACCGTCGACTGTATGGTATCGAGTTTCCGACTGTTTTCGTCCTGTATGTCCTTAAGGGAGTTTGTTATGGTATTACGTATATTTTCAAGTTTTATCTCGTTATTCGATTCGAGGGTCTGAAAACGTGTCTCCAGTAATTTGAGTTGTTTATTTATGGCGTTTCCGGTAGCTTCCTGTTTATCGGATAACATTTTATCCATATCGGCGAGTTTCTGACTTATCTGTTTACCCATTTCTGAAATACGTTCCGCCTGT
>JAIDCY010000029.1:49989-51727 GCA_029055625.1 Ruminococcus sp.
GATATTGCATTTCCGGAATTTTCCTGTTTTTCCGATAACGTCTTGTCCATATCGGCGAGTTTCTGACTTATCTGTTTACCCATATCGGAAATACGTTCTGTCTGCATATCGCCGGAATTTTTCTGTGATGTTACTATCATATCACCGAAATTTTTCATACTTTCCTGTACCACGGAAGAAATATCTGTCCGGAGTTCACGGTTTGAGGATACGCTGTCATTTTTTACCGTATCAATAAATTTCTGCATATCCGGATTACCTGAAGTCTGCGACTGATTATTTATCTTTACTATTACGAATATAAGAAGTACTACTATAATTATACCTATTACTAATAAAATATATTCCATACTATATAATCTCCTTTAAAAATACATATACAACTGACATTTTATCATACCGTTATATAACTTACGGCGTTTATGTGCTTTCTTACCGAAAAAACTTTCAAACTCTTCGTGTGGTGAGATGATATAGCTTGACTGTCCGTTATCCTTTCCGAAAACTTTTCCCATCTGACGATATATATTTTCCGCCTCCCGTATCTCAAGAAGACGTTCACCATACGGTGGGTTACAGATTACTATTGAATTCTCCGGTTGTCTGAATACTGAAATATCCGCCTGTTCAATCTTCAGACGTGATTTTATACCGGCTTTCCGTGCATTGTCGAGTGTAAGGGCTACTGCGGAATCGTCTATATCAAACCCTATTCCCTCGAATTTTGCGGAACGGTTTACGTTGTCGATAGCTCTCGCACGCTCTTCACGCCATACGCTATCCGGAATACTTCCCCACTTTTCCGCTGAAAACCGTCTGTTTATACACGGTGCGATATTCAACGCTTTAAGTCCCGCCTCAATCAGTAACGTACCGCTTCCACAAAACGGGTCACATACTACAGAATCCGGTCGCACTCTTGCTAAATCCACTATACCGGCGGCAAGAGTTTCTTTTATAGGTGCGGAATTTGAATTACGTCTGTACCCTCTTTTATGTAATCCTGTACCGCTTGTATCAAGATATATTACTACGTTATCCTTTAGTATGCTGAATTTTATCTGTACTGTTGCTTCCGTCTCCTCAAACCATTCTATACCATACTTACTCCGTAATCTCTCTACTACCGCTTTTTTTATTATCGCCTGACAATCCGGTACGCTATGTAACTTTGAGTTCAACGAATAGCCTTTTACCGGAAAAGCATCTTTAATACCGATATATCTTTCAAACTCAATCGCTCTTACTCCCTGAAAAAGTTCCTCAAATGTCAACGCCTTAAACTCCGCAAGTTCTATCAATACACGCTCGGCAGTAGATAAACTAAGATTAGCCCTTGCCAGTACATTATAGTCACCGCTGAAACTTACTTTTCCGTCACTTACTTTTATATCCTCTCCGCCTATCTTTGCTATCTCGTACTTCAGAACGCTTTCAAGTCCGAAGTGACACGGACAACACATTTTTATGGAAATGTCCATATTTTTCCTCCTTATGAACATACCGGTTAAAATTTAATTTAACCGGTATCTTCTTTATTTAAATTTTATTTTTATTACCAGTATGCGTCAGCACCTGTATTGTCGTAACCTGTATCCCATGTACCGCCTCCGGTACTGTCGTAACCTGTGTCCCACGTACCGCTACTGTCATAACCTGTATCCCATGTACCGCCTCCGGTACTGTCGTAACCTGTATCCCACGTACCAGTGCCATCATAACCTGTATCCCATGTACC
>JAIDCY010000029.1:51827-76008 GCA_029055625.1 Ruminococcus sp.
GTACCACCGCCGGTACTGTCATAACCTGTGTCCCATGTACCACCGCTGTTATAACTATTGTCAGTATAACTGTAATCGTAACTGTTGTTACTGCTGTAACTGTTATCATATGTCGTATTACTACTGCTACTGCTGTATGTGTTCGAACTTGGTGTTATATAGTTGCTGTAATTGTTACTGCCGGTGTTACCGGTATTACTGCTTGTGTTGTTACTATTGCTGTTACTGTAACTTGTATTGCTACTGTAACTGTTACTGCCTGAACTGCTGTTCACGGAAGGATTTGATACCGCACCAGTATGTGAACCCGTACAAACAGGGGCCATTGTAGATTTCCAGTAACCTGTTATACCTTTTCCGCAGAAAGTTCCGGCAATCATTCCGCTTGACGGACACATAGGAGCTTCTATTACTGATTCTACAGGGTCAAAATCCGCCGGTGTATCAAGGAACATCGTATTTGCGTACTCACCTATAACATTATTCCATACTTTCGCAGACTGGAAATTCGACGGCAGACAAAGCTGATTGTTATTATACTTATATCCGACTGTGATTCCTGAAACAAAGTCTCTTGTAAGTCCTACAAATGCTTCATCGTACCAGTTATCAGTTGTACCGGTTTTTCCTACTACTACTTTATTACTGAGTTGTGCGGTTTTACCTGTACCGTTATCTACTACGTTTTTAAGAAGCCTGTTCATAACCCATGCTGTCTCATCGCTTACGGCGTAACGTGCGTTACCGTCGTTCTGATAGATTATTTCCTGCGTACCGTCTTCAATTCTCGTTACTATATGTGCGTCATTGAATACGCCCTTGTTACCGTATGGCAGGTATGCATTTACGAGGTCTTCAAGTGTGATTCCGTAAGTCAACGCACCAAGTGCAAGAGGTGCTATTTTCTTATCCTCTTCAACTAATCGCATACCGAGATTCTTTGTACAGAAATTCCAGACAGCTTCCGGTGTCATAGATTCGACAAGCTGAGCAGGTACGGTATTAAATGACTGTTGCAGGAAGTAGTAAACACTGTACGTACCATAAGAAAGCGTATAACCGTAGTTTGTAGGCCAGGGCTTACCGTTGCCGTCATACATGATAGGCTCGTCACGGAAAGTTGACCCCCAGTGAATAATATCGTTTTCAAGGGCAAGTCCGTAAGCCGCTACCGGTTTCATAGTAGAACCTACCTGTCGGCGTTCCTGTACTGCGTAACTGGTAGAAAGTGATGTAGTTTTTTCGCCCCAGTCACCGGCAAGTGCTTTTACTGAACCGTCGTAATTCATTGCAACAAATGCGATATGTGGCAGATACTCTTCCGCCTGACCGTCACCGTCTATATCCGCCCAACGTCTTACGCTGTCTACACTCAACATATTTCCGAGGTCAAGGAATTTTTCTTCAATGTACTTCTGCATTGTATCGTCAACCGTTGAGTAAATCTTATAACCGCCTTTGTTTATACGTCGTATAGCTTCCGCCTGGTCAATGTTGTATTCGTTCATAAGGAAATCCGCTACTTCATAGTACATCGCATCCACTACCCACGAATAAGCGGACTGTTCCTGTTCGAGTTCTTCCGCTCTGTCCTCGGGGTGAAGTCTCAGGTACTCTTCGGAATCCGTATATACAAGTTTCGTACTTAAATACTTCTGGTATTCGTCAAAAGTTATCGCACCGTTTTTGTACATCTGATAGAGTACGTAACGCTGACGTTCTCTGTTGTTTGCTTTACCGTCAACTATAAGCCGGTTATTATCGTTGTACGTCTCGACGAAAGGACCGTAATATTCCGGAGATTTCGGAATAGCCGCCAGTACCGCCGCTTCCGGAACTGTTATCTCGTCGACGTTCTTTCCGAAATACCGGATAGATGCAAGCTGTATACCGTTTATAGGTCCGCCGAAACCGATATAATTAAGATACTCTTCAAGTATTTCATCTTTGGTATACGTTCGTTCGAGTTGCATAGCCCTGAAAATTTCACGGATTTTACGTTGTGGTGAAGTTTCCCTGTCGCCGGTGAGGTTCTTGATTAACTGCTGGGTAATCGTCGAACCGCCCTGTTCGGTATCGTAGAAATGCAGAAACATATTCATAAATGCGGAAAGTGTACGCTTATAGTCGACACCTTCGTGAAGATAGAAACGCTCGTCCTCGGTATACACAAAGGCATCACGGACGTGCTGAGGTATTCTGTCGATTGAAACCGGTATACGTTGTACGTCGGTTTTAACCCTGTTGAGTATGACTATTTCATCTTTGCCCTTGTCGTTTTTCTGGATACCGTAAAAATAAGTATCGCTTCCGGCTTCCAGTTCCTGAAGTGTAACGTTTGTTGAATCGTCCATAAAATCGAGGACGTAAACAGTGAGTGCCGTCGCTACTATCGTACCTGTAATTACCATTACAAGAAACAGCGACAACAAAGTTGTGGAGATTACAGCCAGTAATTTTTTAAAAATTCTTACAATCAGGCTTTGTTTTTTCTTCTTTTTCCGCCTGCTCCCTGACCGTACGTTGTTAACAGTAGTACCCATTTTGTTTCTTTTTACCGTATATAAACGGTGAAAAACTCCTTTCTGTTATTTATATTCCTGTATCAGACGAGTGAGTGGAAATGTCTGAAAAAGGTTCTGAAAAAAAGCGTAATTTTTTTAGATTTCCGGTCATAACTAACCATCTTTTATATTATACCACATTTTTTTACAGTTGTTAAGTATTTTTTTAAAAAAAACAGTAATTTGTATAATATGGCAAAAACAAACCCATAATATTTACATAAATTCAGTAAAGGGAGGTAATTTTAATGGAAAAATTTTCAAACCGGAAAATATTCTTTATGATATTCGCATCTGTCGCAATCGCCGGCGTACTCGTAATATGTACCCTTGCACAAAGTGTACGTAATGCCAAAATTCAGACAAAATTCGCCGTAAACGTACCGGAAGTCACACAACCGGAATGTATCGTGAGGGAGTACGAGGGAAAAATAGGAGTGTTCCGAGGTGAAAGCGATATACCGTATAAAGTTATAGACTACAATGTGAATCTGCTTTCCGATTATGACAGACAGATAATTTCCGCCGGTATCGTCATGGAATCCGATGAGGAACTCCGGAAGTTTATTGAAGACATAGCAGGTTAAGATTTGAGATGTTTCTTTTTTTTCCGCACGGAATAGCCAAAATCACCGGTTTTTCTGCCGAGCGTAAAGTATTCACCGTGTGCGTATGCAGTAAGCCCGCACTGTTGAAGATTGAGTTTACCTTTGCTGTCAATGAATTTTTCGTCAACGTCAATACCGACTATCTCCGCTAAAAACATTGTGTGACTTCCTAACGGTTTAACCTCCTTTACACGACATTCAAGCGATACCGGACACTCTTCAATAACCGGTACGGCTATCTTCTGAGCAGGTACGGTATGAAATCCGCACAGTTTAAACTTATCGACTTCCCGACCGCTTTTCACACCGCATAAGTCCGTATGCCTTACCATTGCGGACGTTGTAAGATTTATTACGAATTCACCGGATTTTTCTATAATATCGTAAGAATAGCGTTCAGGTCTGACGGAAATGTATGTCATAGGCGGACGGGTACAACATATTCCCGTCCATGCGACAGTAAGGACGTTTGGATTTTCCATAGTACCACACGTAACGAGGGTTGCCGGTAACGGTGCGAGTAATGCACTTCCTTTCCAGAATTGTTTAGACAGTTTTTATCACCCCTTTTTCTTCGGATATATCAATTATATCACTACAAAATACTTTTTTCAATATTTTTCACTAAATTTTTATCTCGGAAAATTTTTATACTCCGTTTACTTTTTACGACAAAATATGACTTGTCCGTATAGTATAATAAATATAAATATTACATATAAAGGAGGATCAACAGATGACTATTGATATAAAATCCAATGGTGGCAATGTTACGGCGGTACTGTATGGTGAGATAGACCATCACAACGCACAGGAAATACGTACACAGCTTGACAATTATATAATAACTGTTCAGCCACCGGAAATGATTATTGACTTTTCAAATATAACTTTTATGGATAGTTCCGGAATAGGTCTTATAATGGGTAGAAGCCGTCTGATGCGTGAGTGGGGTGGAAATCTGGAAATCAGGAATCCTCAACCATATATAAGACGTGTCATGAAGCTCGCCGGTATGGAAAGAATAGTAAAAATCACATGATATGGAGTTGAAAAAATGGAAATACTTAATGAAATAAAATTTACGATACCGTCACTGTCAGTTAATGAGAGTACGGCAAGAGCTGTTGTATCATCGTTTCTTACGCAGACCGATCCGACTGTAGAAGAGTTATCTGATATAAGAACGGCAGTATCTGAAGCGGTGACTAATGCTATCGTACACGGTTACAGACATTCAAGGGGAGTTATTGAAATAACAGTCCGCCTGCTCCCCGAACGTAATGTTTACATAAAAATACGTGATAAAGGTTGCGGAATACCGGATGTCCGGAAGGCTATGCAACCACTATTCACTACCACACCGGAAGAAGAACGTTCCGGACTTGGTTTTTCCGTCATGGAATCGTTTATGGACTCGCTGACGGTCAGAAGCGAAGTAGGTCACGGAACAACGGTAATTATGCGTAAGAGGCTGGCTGTACATGGAAACTGTTAAAAAACCGCTCGCAGAGGAAAATTTAGGTCTCGTACATTTGTGTGCCAACAAGTTCCGTGGACGTGGTATAGACTATGAAGAACTATATTCCGCCGGATGTATCGGACTTCTCAAAGCTGTCAAGGCATTCGATACCGGAAGAGGTGTAAAATTTTCCACATATGCCGTACCGGTGATATTAGGTGAAATAAAACGTCTTTTCCGTGACGGTGGGACGATAAAAGTAAGCAGAAGTCTGAAAGAACTTTCAATAAAATTACAGAGAATATGCGAAAACTTCCGGCATACAGAGGGCAGAGAACCTACTATCAGCGAACTTTCCGCAATATCCGGCGAACCGGAAGAAAATGTATCGGAAGCTTTATGTGTGAGCCAGCCGTTACTGTCGCTTACCGCCTCCGACGACGATGAGGGACAGATTGATATACCGTCAGAATCTCCCGACGAAGCAATAGTTGATTTACTCGCACTCCGTCAGATTATGGCACGTCTTGCCCCTAAAGACCGTATACTTCTTGAATTGCGATACTTCAAGAATCTTACACAATCAAAAACAGCTGAAATTCTCGGTATGACACAGGTTCAGGTATCACGGAAAGAAAAGAAGCTCCTGTTACAGATGCGACAGGAACTTCTTGAATAATCAGAAAATAAGATACTCAATAACAGAATTTGATACCAGAAACCCCGACGGAGTAAGTGATATATTTGCTCCGTCAAAATTTACGTATCCCGATTTTATAAGTACCGGAATTTTTTTAATTAAATCATTTTTGTACTCCGGAAAATCGTTGACATTCAGACCCTCCGCAAGTCTCAGACGTAACATGGCGTACTCCTCAAAATTGCATGGGTTATCATCTGTTATGATAGTTTTCTGTACCGGATTTTCTATAAACTCTTTCAGATTTCTTTCAACGCAGTAACGCTTACCGCCGTGACACGAATGTGCGGAAGGTCCGATACCGATATAGTCAAGACATTTCCAGTACCGGCAATTATGACGACTTTCAAAACCTGTCAAGGCAAAATTTGATACCTCATACTGTACAAAACCTTTATTTTTCAGGAAATCCACCATTTTTATATATAAATCCGCTGTTGTGTCGTCGTCGGGGATAATATTTTTTATACTGTCGGTATCAAATGGCGTACCATGTTCTATTTTCAGGATATATCCGGAGATGTGCTTTACCGGAAGTTCAGTCAGTCTGTCAAGCGTATACAGCAGATTTTCCGCCGACTGTTCCGGAAGTGCTATCATGACATCACATGAAATGTTATCGAATCCGGCTTTGTACGCCTCCGTGACCGTTTTTTCTGCTCTTTCTGCGGTATGCGTACGGCTTAAGAATTTAAGTTCCCTGTCAATCATGGACTGTACGCCAACAGACAGCCTGTTTATACCGATTTCCCGATATGCTGACAGTTTTCTGAAATCAACCGTGTTAGGATTGGTTTCAAGTGTTATTTCGACGTTATCCGGTAAAATGAAATTATTTCCGATTTCCTGAATAATATTTCCCACCTGCTCCGGACTTAACAGCGACGGAGTACCGCCACCAAAATATACCGTATCAGCTACACACGATTTATCTGAATATGCTTTAATGTTCCGTATTACCGCATTTACATAATCTTCTACTGTATTTTTTCTGTACGGTTCGGAATAAAAATCGCAGTATGAACACTTTTTCCCACAAAACGGTACGTGAATATATATTCCGGTCTCTTTAGTAGTCAAGTCTGATTGCCTCTGTAAGTCTGAAACAGAACGCATTTACGATACGTGGCACTAAGAATATCGACAGAATAAGTCCGGCAACTACAAACGCTTCATAATTGAGGTCACCGACTGCAAACTTTTCGTAATGCAGATACGTATATACTACCCCGACAAATGCCACAACACAGTACAACGCATTGAACACCGTCGCACCCTTACCGTTTACGCAACGTGTGTTACAATTCGGACATCTTCTGCCTTTGGAGTTCATTTGTCCTGCCAGTGCCTTGGTAATCGGATTGAATGTTTTTTCCCCACAATGTGGACAGGTATAAATACTCATATTTTTTTATCCTTTCTTTTTAATAAGGGGTGTAAGTTCTTCTGTATACACCGATTTTCCGCACAATTTACATTTTTTTGATTTTACGGCTTTTTTCCTACGTGTGAAAAACTTTTCTGCATACGCTATACAGTAACCAATCACAAGCATAAATACCATAATCATTGAAAATAAATAATCAAGCCAAAAAATTTCAGTAAATAGCCATATTATTGTAAATATTATAATGTACACTGCCGGAGTTATACTATAAGTCAAGTATCTCAGAAAGCGTATGAATTTTCCAGCATTACGGATATTTGAAGTAGTAAAAACAAAAACGTCCATTATAAATACAATAAAAGTAAATGTCTGAATAATACCATAAATAATATCTTCAATCATGTTGATATTTCCTATGAATCGAGTTTAAGAACACTCATGAACGCTTCCTGCGGAACTTCTACCGTTCCTAACTGTCGCATACGTTTTTTACCCTCTTTCTGCTTTTCGAGTAACTTTTTCTTACGTGTTATGTCACCGCCGTAACATTTTGCGAGTACGTCCTTACGCATTGCCTTGACGGTCTCACGGGCGATTACTTTTCCACCTATCGCCGCCTGTATCGGTACTTCAAAAAGCTGACGTGGTATGTTTTCCTTGAGTTTTTCCGCAATCTTTCTTGCCCTGCCGTATGCCTTGTCCGTATGGATTATGAATGATAACGCATCTACTATATCGCCGTTCAGAAGTATATCCAGCTTCACCAGTTTCGACGGTACATATCCTAACATCTCATAGTCGAATGAGGCGTAACCTCTTGTGCGTGATTTCAGAACGTCGAAGAAATCGTAAACTATTTCATTTAACGGTAACTCATAATGCAGATTTACCCTTGTATCGTCAAGATACTGCATATCACGAAAAATTCCCCGTCTGTCCTGACAGAGTTCCATGATATTTCCGACAAATTCCGACGGCGTAAGTATATCCGCCTTGACCATAGGTTCTTCCGCAGTCTGAATAATTGCAGGGTCAGGGTAGTTCGTCGGATTATCTATATACTGTATCTCACCACTCGTAAGCGTTACCTTATATATAACTGACGGTGCGGTAGTTATGAGGTCTAAATTGTACTCTCTTTCCAGTCGTTCCTGAATTATTTCCATATGGAGAAGTCCGAGGAATCCGCAACGGAATCCAAAGCCGAGGGCTACAGATGTTTCCGGTTCAAACGATAATGATGCATCATTTAACTGTAATTTTTCGAGGGCTTCCCTTAAATCGCCGTACTTCGCACCGTCTGCCGGATATATTCCCGAAAATACCATAGGATTTACTTTTCTGTATCCTGCTAACGCCTCATCACACGGATTATCATTATTTGTTACCGTATCGCCTACCTGTGTATCGCCTATGCTCTTTATCGACGCAGATATATAACCTACCTCACCGGCTTCGAGACTTCCGCTGTTTACGAGTTTATCGGCGTCCATGAATCCGGCTTCAACTACATTAAATACCGCACCTGTTGCCATAAGACGTATATTATCACCGACTTTTACTCTGCCTTCTTTGATACGGACATATATTATTACTCCCTTGTAAGAATCGTAATAACTGTCAAAAATAAGGGCTTTTAACGGCTTTTCGGTATCTCCCGACGGAGCAGGTATATCAGTGACTATTCTTTCCAGCACCTCTTCTATATTTATACCCATTTTTGCCGATATTCTCGGAGCATCCATAGCCGGTATACCTATTACGTTTTCCACCTCATTACATACTCTTTCAGGGTCTGCTGACGGCAAATCAATTTTATTGACTACCGGTACTACTTCCAAATCGTTCTCAATTGCAAGATAGGTATTTGCGAGTGTCTGAGCCTCTATGCCCTGCGACGCATCTACTACTAATATAGCTCCCTCACACGCTACAAGTGAACGTGATACTTCATAGTTGAAATCGACGTGTCCGGGTGTATCAATCAGATTGAATATATATTCCTCACCGTCCTGTGCGGTATATTTCAACCTTACCGCACGTGCTTTTATAGTGATACCTCTTTCACGTTCGATGTCCATATTATCAAGTAACTGGTCTTCCATATCCCTTATGGCGACGGTCTCCGTTTTTTCAAGAATACGGTCTGCCAGTGTAGACTTGCCGTGGTCAATATGTGCGATTATACAAAAATTTCTTATCTTCTGATTAGCCAAAATTTATCTCTCCTCTTTTCCTTAATCCGCAACTGTTATTTTAGTTTCGGTCATTACGCAAGTATTCAGATACTCTTCTTCAAATTCTTTTATCGGCATAGGTTTTGCAAAATAGTAACCCTGAAACACATCACACCCGAAGTCAACAAGAAAATCTACCTGCTCCTTGGTCTCGACGCCCTCCGTGATTACCTCCATATCAAGAGATTTCGCAAGCGATACTATCATAGCAAGTATTATCTTACTGCGTTCCTCTTTGTTTTCCGTATGCTTCAGGAATCCCATATCTATTTTCAGTACGTCAGCAGTCAGGTCTTTCAACGTGTTCAATGACGAGTAACCACTTCCGAAATCGTCAATCTCTATTATGAATCCATATTCCCTTAATCTCCGTATCAGTTCCAACTGTACCGCCGGATTATTCATAACAGCAGTTTCCGTTATCTCAAGGTGCAGACTTTCCGGATTTACTTCATATTTCTCTACAAGTCCGGTTATTGTTTTAAATACGTCAAGCAGATAAAAATCTTTCTGTGAAATATTTACAGATAAATAATAATTCTCTATGCCTGTATCTTTCCACTTCGCAAGCTGTATACAAGCGAGTTCCCACATATAACTATCCAGACGGCTTATTAATCCGGTCTGCTCGAATACCTCTATAAACCGGAACGGTGGTATCATGCCGTCGACTGGATGAATCCATCTGACGAGTACCTCCCCACCGTGTATGAAGCGAGTTCCGGCGGTAATCTGTGGTTGCACGTATGCTTTAAACTGTTTCGTTTCGAGTGCGTGTTCAAATTCGCTGATTACTTTCTGTTCGTTTATGAAGTCCTCCCTCAGATGACTGTCATAATATGCGACTATATTCTGATAACTGTCTTTTATGGTCTTTATTGCGAGGTTTGCACGGTCACACATTACCGATACTCGCAGTGACGGGTCTTTTACCTCGTATATGCCGATATGCATATGAATCTTGAACGCCTTGTTTTCCGGTATCGAACCCACTTTACTTATACTTTTCAGAAACTGTTTTTCATTGAATAAATCTTTTTCCATGAATACCGCAAATCTGTCGGCGTAAAGTCTGCCATATAAAGCGTTTTCCGGTACAGTTTCCGCAATTATTCCGGCGATTCTTTTCAAGAGATTATCTCCGGTTTCCACTCCGAAAATATCATTTACCAGTTTGAAATTCTTCACGTCACTGCATATTATGTAGTACTCTTTACCGGAATTTTTATCAAGTTCATTCCGGACGTTATCGTAAAAATGTTCCTTATTGTAAACTCCCGTGAGCAAATCGTGAGTTGCCCTGTACTTTTCCGCAAAAAGTTTGTTTGTTTCTTCCGTATGGTTGTGTATTATGAAAAAACATCCTAAATAATGCCTTGCGTTATCGAAAATGCTTTTATACTGTACCGTATAGTGATGCATTTTCCCCTCATAACGCCTTATAACTTCCCACGAACAGTCGCCACAATCTTCCGGTACATTAGCGGTAATCATTTCAAAAGCCTGTTTTTCTATAGCCTGCGGATTGTTGAACGTATCGCAGTAATCATTAGCGTTCTTATTCGAGTGTACATATTTTCCGTCTATATCCAGACATATTATACCGTCCTGCATATTGGAAATGGTAAAAAACAGTAATTTTTCCGTCAGACCGCTCGGTATATACTGTACGGAAAAATAATATACGGAAAATACCATAAGTACGTAAAAATACAGTGAATAGTCAAACCGGAAACTCAGATTTATAAACGATATATGAAAGAATATCACGCCACCCATTATCAACGCTATATTAGCATACTTCATTTTGTATATTGTCGGCATGATTGCTGTTTTTCTTATGAGGGTAAGTATAGAAATAACTATTACCGTATACTGTAGTACGAGATGACACAAAAATAAAAATTTTCTGTCTGTAGCCTGCCAGAAGTCGCCGTACTTATCGGGGAAAAGTTTGCAGTCGTAAACTATGTTGGTGAACGGATTACTCATTATTATAAGACAGTCCACCAGTGACGCTATACCCATTATCTTAATCTCGTGTTCGTTCTTTGACTTTATCCCCGTATACTTCCGGACGTAACATATCAGTGACATTACCATTGCATCTATCAGACAATGATATATTCCGTATAGTACCAGTGTAGAAGTACGGGTTGGCATCAATACGGCGGTAGCGTTGATGGTAACCGCACCAGTCACACATAAAATAAGTCGCCGGATAGCTTTTTCAAGTAAATCTTTCCGAGGTTTTGCCCTGCTGTAAAAAAAACATATCAACATCGCTATTGCCGACAGATATAAAGTAGATACAAAAATCAGTTTCATATTATCACCTTTTATACATGAATAATTTTTAATTTCCTGATATTCCTGTAAACTCCTCCCTGGATTTCCATACTTTATAATAATTATATCACAGACATTTTATACAGTCAAGAAAAAAGAATAAATACTGTTTTTTAAAATAAACTGTCAAAAATTCCTTGACAATCCGGAATTTATATATTATAATATAAGTTACCGGATTATTACCGGATATTATCAGAAAAAGGAGCGGTTTTTTTATCATGGCAGTTAAAAAAATGTCACGTGATAGTTATAATAAACTTATTGCGGAACTCGATGACCTCAAAATAAATAAGCGTAAGGAAGTAGCGGAGAGGTTAAAAGTAGCCCGTTCATACGGTGACTTATCGGAAAATGCGGAGTACGACGAAGCCAAGAACGAACAGGCTATACTTGAAGCACAGATTGCGGAACTTCAGTACACTATCGACAATGCGGAAATAATCGAAAATGCATCTACTGATGAAGTCGGTATGAGTTCAAAGGTAACTATAAAGCGTCTCGATACCGGCTTAGTACAGACGTTCACTATTGTAGGTACTAATCACGCAAACGTAAGAGAGGGTAAAATTTCCGACGAATCGCCGATAGGCAAATCAGCTATGAAGAAAAAAGTAGGCGATATCTTTATAGTAGATGCTCCAGCCGGTGAACTGCGTTTCGAGGTTATAGAAATTTCAAAGTAATCAGATATGGAAAGGATTATACCAATGAGTGAAAATAATAATTCTGTACAGTCGGAAGACATTGAACAGAAAAAGGTAAGACTTGAAAAACTCGCTGAACTCAAGAGTAACAACGCCGACCCATACACCATTACGAAGTACGACGTTACCATAAAAGCAAGCGAATTAAAAGCAAAGTTTGAGGCAGATGAAGCACGTATCATCAATGAGGCGGACGGCGACGAGGAAAAGGTAAAAGCCGGTCTCGAAGAAATAAAGTCTGTAGATTTCCGGCTTGCCGGTAGAATAATGAGTTGGCGTAATATGGGTAAAGCTAATTTCATTGACATTCGGGACGGTTCGGACAGAATCCAGGTTTACGTACGTCAGAACGATATAGGCAAGGAAGAATTTAAAGAGTTCAAGAAGTGGGATATAGGCGACATTATAGGCGTTGAGGGATTTGTATTCCGCACCCGTACGGGTGAAATATCCGTACACGCACATAAAGTAACGTTACTGTCAAAATCCCTGCTCCCGCTCCCTGAAAAATGGCACGGTCTCAAAGACCAGGATATGCGTTACAGACAGCGTTACGTCGATTTGATTGTAAATCCTGATGTCAAGGATACTTTTGTAAAGAGAAGTCAGATACTCCGTGAAGTGCGTAACTATCTTGATAACCTCGGCTATCTCGAAGTAGATACGCCGGTATTGCATACGCTTGAAATTGGTGCATCTGCAAGACCTTTTGTTACGCATCATAATACACTTGATATACCCATGTATCTCCGTATAGAAACGGAACTTTATTTAAAACGTCTGATAGTAGGCGGTTTCGATAAAGTCTATGAAGTGGGACGTATTTTCCGTAACGAAGGTATGGATACCTCACATAATCCGGAATTTACATCTGTTGAAATGTATCAGGCTTACACCGATTATATCGGCATGATGGACTTAATAGAAAATATGTACCGTACTATTGCGGAAAATGTATGCGGTACTTCTAAGATAACGTATCAGGGTGTGGAAATCGACTTAGGCAAGAAGTGGGAACGTCTCACCATGATAGAAGCGGTAAAGAAGTACGCCGGAGTAGATTACAACGACTGGACAGATGACGAATCCGCCAGGGCTTGTGCAAAGGATAAGGGCGTAATAGTCGACGAGGGCGAAAATGCTACAAAAGGTCACGTATTAATAGCATTCTTTGATGCATTTGTAGAAGACAAACTGATACAGCCTACTATTATTTATGATTATCCGGTAGAAAATTCACCGCTCGCAAAGAGAAAACCTACAGACCCTGCATTTACCGAAAGATTCGAGTATTTCATATATTGTCGTGAAATGGGTAATGCATTCTCCGAACTCAATGACCCTATCGACCAGAAAGAACGTTTTGTTAAACAGGTTGAAGCGAAAAAGGCACAGGGTGCTAATGCGGAAGTTGACGAGGATTTTGTTACCGCTCTTGAATACGGTCTGCCACCAACGGGTGGGCTTGGTTTCGGTCTCGACAGACTTGTAATGTTGCTTACGGATAGTGCATCTATAAGAGATGTACTGCTTTTCCCTACTATGAAACCGATTCCGGCAAATAACGGAAGACCTGTCAGGGAAGAAGAATAAAATTTTTGACTTAAAGACGGTAAAATTATTTCTGCCGTCTTTTTTATTGGAAAGGTGTGATTTTTTGTGGAAACGTTTAATAGTATAATAAAAAGTATAGACGATTTTGTGTGGGGAGTACCGCTAATCGTACTTATAATAGGTTGCGGAATAATGTTAAGTATCCGGGTAGGATTTATACAGGTTCGGAAGTTAGGAACTGCGTTAAAATTCATGTTTACCGATGAGGAAAACGCAAGCGGTGAAGTTTCAAGTTTTGCGGCGTTGTGTACCGCTTTGTCCGCTACGATAGGTACGGGAAATATAGTCGGCGTTGCCACCGCTATGAGTATAGGCGGAGCAGGTGCGTTATTCTGGATGGAAATTGCCGCATTTTTCGGAATGGCTACGAAATACGCAGAGGGATTACTTGCGGTAAAATACCGTACTACCGATAAACAAGGTGCGATAATAGGCGGACCGTTTTATTATATAGAGAACGGTTTAGGTAGTAAATGGAAGTGGTTGGGAAAACTTTTCGCACTTTTCGGATTGCTTGCCGGTATAATGGGTATCGGAACTATCACGCAGATTAACGGTATAACTTCTGCGGTAAACGGTTTCTTTGACCCTAATGCGGAAAATACGGTAAATATTTTAGGTAATACATATACTTACGCAACTATTATATCAGGATTCGTAATAACTGTACTTATCGCACTTATAGTAATAGGCGGTATCAAACGTATCGCAACGGTATCTGAAATAGTAGTACCGGTCATGATAATCATATATATATCAAGCTGTATAATTATAATTTTCGGACACATTACGGAAATACCGTCAGCGATTGCGGAAATAATACAGAGTGCATTCGGTGTACGTTCGATAGTCGGCGGAGTTACCGGAATATCTTTAGTTATGCTATCCATGAAAAACGGTATCGCACGAGGAATATTTTCAAATGAAGCCGGTTTAGGTTCTGCCCCGATAGCTGCCGCCGCCGCACGTACCAAAGAACCGGTACGTCAGGGACTTGTTACTATGACCGGTACATTTATAGATACTATAGTAGTATGTACAATGACAGGTCTTGCCATCGTAATGGCAGGAAGTCATAAAAAAGAGGGTCTCGAAGGCGTGGCGATAACTACGGATGCTTTCAAATATGGCTTGCCATTTCCGGAAAAAGTATCGGCATTACTGCTTATGCTGTGCCTTACATTCTTTGCATTTACTACTATTTTAGGCTGGAACTACTATTCAGAAAGATGTCTTTCATATCTTATAGGCTCGAAGAAATCTACTATAAATATATACAGGTGGATATATATAATAGCTGTATTCATCGGTCCTTATCTCACGGTAGAGGCTGTATGGAATATTGCCGATATTTTCAACGGTCTTATGGCTCTGCCTAACATAGTCGCATTAATCGGACTTTCCGGAGTAGTCGCAAAGGAAACTAAAGACTATCTCGAACGTAACAAAAAGAGGTGACCATGAAACAGGATAAAGATAATAAAAATCTCGACGACGACAAGAAAATTGATGTCAATAAAAGCGTTTTCCAGACCGCTAAAGAAATGCGTGAACAGCAGGAAGAAGAAATGCGTCGACAAATTGAACTCCGGAAACGTAAGAAACAAGAGGAATATGATAAAAAAATTCAGGCGGAACGTCTCGAACTTATCCGGTTAAAACAGGGCGTAATCGAGGAAAGCGATACCATACGTGAGGAACATCCCGAAGAAATACAACTTTCGGTATGGCGGAAAATACGGAATTTTTTCTATCATAACAAATGGTGGCTTTTTCTTGCGATATTCTTTGTAACACTCGCTGTCTATCTGACGTATACACTTGTAACACGTCCAAATCCTGACATGATTGTACTTGTCCTGTGCGATAACGATACTATCGGAAATTCCGCCGGATTTGAAGACTATCTCGAAAATTTCATAGAAGATTACAACGGTAATGGTGAAATAAAAGTCTCAACTTATTATATCCCATACTCCGATAACTCCTATGTTAACTATCAGATGGGTATCGACACAAAGTTTACAACGGAAATGCAATCGGCGGATGCGGTAATTATAGTAGGCGGTTCAAATGTGAACGACGTACTTGACCCACATAATACACTCGTTGACCTATCGGAAATTTACCCCGATAACGTACAGGTAAGGGATTACGGATTTTTCCTGAAAAATACCGATTTTGCGGAACGTATAGGCGTTGATCCGGCTGAAATAACCGGCGATTTATATATAGGTATACGAAAACCTCGTAATCTGCTTTACTCCGATACGGAGGATATGCAGGAAACTTATGACAGGGATTTCCCTGTACTTGACAAAATCATTGAAGATTTATCGAAATAAAAAGCAACTGCTGTACTTATGTACAGCAGTTTTTGTATATTGCCTGTAAAATTTTTTTCCACTGAGTATATATTTCAACGTCTTGTCTGTCCGGAATCAGACCGTTATTCAGGGCGTTGTAAACTCGCTGACCTGCTCCTTTATTATCGGAAATATTACCGGTACGTTCTCTTGTATTAAGCGTATGACATACTGCTTTATACGAATTTACCGGACTTTTTCCGGCGGAATCGGTTATAGATAATTCACCGGTAGTCAATGGAATTTCCGTCAGATTCAGTCGCATGAACGGCGGTAATAAAATTTCTTTTTCTTCGGGTTTCGCATAGAAGCCGAGTACTTCCGCAACGTCTATACACGGAACATTTCCGGAAATAATAAACTTAATAAGCGTAATACCTTTGCGGTCACGGTAGGCATCAGGAAAACCACCCTTTGAAGTTGAGGTAAAAGAGATAGTATGTTTTTTATCAAGTACCGGCATAAAATCCGCATGACGTTCCACACGGTACGTAATAATTTCACTGTCTGCGTGACATTTCCGGAATATCGAGAACATATTATCATAAAAATCCAGTAGCCTGTCCACGTCGTCGAGTATTGCCGGATTCAGAAATTTTCCCTCTTTTGTACGTGAAATTTCTGTTTCTATACCGTCGAAAAGAAGAGAATTAAGTACAAGATACGCTTTCGGCTCACTCCAGAAAGGGTCAGTACCGGTAACATCGCCGATATAGTACCTCACCCAACGCTTTTCACTATTACTTAAGGACTGATTCATGTATCGCAAAATGTCGGGGAATGCCATGCGACATAATCGGCTGAAGTTCCCCCTGTATCAGTGGCATAAAATACGGTATCGCAAAATCATGTATATTATTTCCGGCGGAATTTATGTACTCTTTCGGTAAATGTTTTACGTTGTTGGCAATCTCGTAAGCATCGGCGGTCTCGATAACGAGAGTATACGGCATATCGGAAACTCTGCGGAAAATCATTATCTTCCCGGTCTGACCGCTTAACGCACACCTTACGCCTGCTGAACCGATACTTTCCGCCTCGTCGATATCGGTCTTAGAGGCAAGATGTGAAGAGCATCTCTGCATAACGTTCAGTTCTACAGAACGCACTTTACAGCCTATCTCCCGACGTACTATATCTTCTAAATACTTACCTATTCCCGACAGATATTTATGACCGAAATTATCTACTACGCCGGACTGTACACCCTCCGGAACTTCTATACCCTCTGATACCGCTACTATTACCGCTTTATGTTTCGACATTTCCTGTCTAACGTCACGGAGGAAATTTTCAAGTGAAAAATCTGCTTCCGGAACATATATAAGATGCGGTGAACTCTCACCCATCGCATGAAGTACAACGGTAGAAGCTGTAAGCCAACCGGCATTACGTCCCATAATCTCAACGATTGTCACCGACGGCATACTGTATACCGTACTGTCCCGTGTTATCTCGTGCAGAGTTGTAGCAACATATTTTCCGGCAGAACCGAATCCGGGGGTATGGTCTGTAATGCATAAATCATTATCAATAGTTTTCGGTATTCCTATTATTTTAACATCAAGGTCAATGGTTGCGAAATACTCGGAAAGTTTATTGACGGTATCCATGGAATCGTTACCGCCTATATAGAAAAATGCCCCGATATTGCGTTGCCTGAGGGTTGCGACTATTTTTTTATAGATTTCCTCATTTTCTCGCCAGTCCGGTAACTTATACCGGCAAGAACCCAGTACAGTGGATGGTGTTTGTCTGAGAAGTTCTATATCGTCGTCACTTAACAACATTGATTTAAGGTCAACAAGGTGATTGTCAATGATACCCTCGATACCGTTTATTGAACCAAATATAGCATCTATAGACGGTTCTTTCAGGGACTCCCGAAAAACCCCTACCAGTGAGGCGTTTATTGCACAGGTAGGACCTCCGGACTGTGCGACTGCTATGTTCATCATAAAGTTTTTTTCCTCCGTAAAATAATTTATAATTAAGTATAACAAAAAAAAATATTCCTGTCAAGCGTTATTTAAATTCCGGAATAGCCTGTTGAAATTCTGCATATTCTTAAAAAAAGACAGGAGGTATTTTGTTTATGAAGAAGATTACAAGACGTATCGTAAGCGGTCTGTTTGTATTCGGTTGTGTGGTATCCGGACTTACGGCGGTAAAGTATATAAGCGGAAAGTCCGATAATAATTCAATGCCGGTTTCGCTGATGTCGTATGAGGACGAAAAACCTATTATTATTCTTGATGCCGGTCATGGTGGTGTAGACGGTGGGTGTGTAGCGGTAGACGGTACGTGTGAGAAGGGAATAAATCTGAATATACTGCTGAATCTTCGGGATTTGCTCACGGTGTCGGGCTATCAGGTAGAGGTAACGAGGGACACGGACACATCTATACACGACAAGGGAGTTGAAGGAATAGCCAATCAGAAAAGTTCCGACATGGACAATCGGCTGAAACTGTTCAACAAATACGATAACGCCGTATGTATTTCAATACATCAGAACCAGTTCACAGATTCCCGATACAGTGGGGCTCAGATGTTCTATTCCGAAAGCAACAGGAAAAATGAAAGTCTTGCACGTTCGATACAGGGAAGATTTGTTGAGTTTCTGCAACCTGATAATACCCGTGAGATAAAACAGTGCGGAAAGGAATTGTTTCTGTGTTACTACAGCAAGAATCCTACCGTAATGGTTGAGTGTGGTTTTCTGTCGAATCCGGAAGAAGCGTCCCTGCTCACAGATGAAGAGTATCAGCATAAGGTGGCATTCACGATATTTGCAGGAATAAACAATTTTCTTATCTCAAAATAATACTGGTATATTGACTTTTCATGACAAAAGCATTATAATTAATCAGTGAAGAAAATTCCGGATTTTCTTTAAAAGGACTTACAAAAAGGAGGATTTTTTTATGGCATTCTGTAAATACTGCGGTAGAAAACTTTCGGAAAACGAAGTCTGTGACTGTCAGACCCCGAAAAAAATCTATAAGCCGGATATTGATATAATACCGGAAATAATAACAGAAGATATTCCGGCAGACGATAAAACCGTTACCGATAAGACAAGAAAAATTTTCAATAAAAAGATGTTTTCCGGAAAAAATATCTTTATAATGCTGATAATTATGATAGTTGTAATTGGTATAGCCGGTGTGAGTACGTTTTTCGGAAATGCGTACAAAAGACCGGTACTGAAAGCGATACACGGAATAAACAGTAATAATATCGAACTTATTCTTAAACAGGTAATGACATCTGATATGCTTGAAGAATTTACGGAAGAGGTCACGGGAAAAAATGAAACGTCATGGGAAGATTACTGCGAAGATACCAATGAGGGTATGGAGGAGTTAAAAGAATACATTGAAGACGATTTCGGGAAACATTTCAGAGTATCCGCTAAGATTATAGATAAAAAAGACGCAAAAAAGCGTGAGACAAGAAGCATTGAGGAGTATTATAAGTCAAAAGGTACGGAATGCGATATTGAAAAAGCCTGTAAACTCAAGACGGAAATCACCTTAAAGGGCAGGGACGATAAGAAAACTATGAAAGTATGGCTTTATACCGCAAAGATTGACGGTGAAGGCTGGAAGATTGTTTTTGACGACGAAACCACTGATGATTTTGAATACGAACTTGACGGCATCATTGACAGAAAAACTTATAATGAAATTGCTGGCGATATTTTCTGACAAAATTATATAAAATTATCTAATATTTTCGTGATATTATATTAATTGACATATTCCGTCAGATATGGTAGAATATATAATAGCATAAAAAATTTCTGGGGAGGATTTTGAATTGAAGTCAAAAAAATTTACTACCGTATTTATCGCAATAGCAGTCACGGCATCTGCTACGGGATGTTCAGGAAGAAAATTCGGCATAGGTACGGACAAAGCCGGTATAATCAACGTATCGCCGAGGAGTATAGTATTTGAGTGGCAGGCACTCTATGAACAGAAACTAAATGAGTTCATGCAGTTTGATAAATTTTCAGAAGTCGCACAATCCGGAATAGAGGAGTCACGTTTTGACCTTTACGATCTCGACGGCAACGGTACGCCGGAACTCTTTATATCCGCCAATAATCAGCATAAAACCCAGTGTGAAATATTTACTGTGTCGGACGGTCAGGTAGTAAGTGCGGGTACTTTCGGGGAATACGGTGCGTTTACCTACTATCCGGCGTTCAACATGATAAAAGACGAATATTCCGGAGCTGGTTTTGTAGTCGGAAAGTTTCTGACTTTCGACGGTGAGGGATTCAGGGAATACTTTTCTTACAGTGATAACAGCGGTTCAGCTACAAAAGGTGCGGAAATAAAGCACGAAATCAACGGACAGTCTTTGACGTTACCGGAATACGACGAGGCTATGAACGTATACAGAAACGCACGTACTACAACAATCGGCAGAAAATATACATTCGGTACGGCATCTATAGATTACGCCCTGCACTGTTCCGAAAGCTGGGGTGCGGTACTCACTCCGACGGAAAAGAAACTTTTCACCGAACAGTTAAGAAACAGCCTGTCAGTAGCGGAGGAACTGGAAAATGACGCTTCATTTGAGTTCTGTGACCTGAACGGCGATGATGTGCCGGAACTCATAGTATCAGAGGGTTCGAGTACAAATAATTACTGCCGTATATATTATATCTCAAATAACGTCCTGCTCGAACTTGACGGAAAATATGGATATAAGGGAAAAATTCACTACGATAACGAACAGCTTGTATTTTATACAACCGGCGGAAGTACCGGTAATGCGTGCTGGTCACTGACTAACAGTGATATTTCCAGTTTTAACGTTTCAAGAAGTCATATGGAGTGTGGCAGAAAATTCATACTCACAGAAGACAATATAACCGCTTCAATGCAGTGATGTGTTATGGCAAAGTCAAAATATATATATATCTGTAATCAGTGCGGATATGAGAGTTCAAAATGGAACGGAAAATGTCCGTCATGTAATGCGTGGAACAGTTTTGAAGAAGATGTTGTGCAGACCTCGAACAGTTCCGGAAAGTCCACACAATCCGCACCTGATTTATCGGAACAGATTCTTGAACTCGAACAGATAGGCATTGAAAATGATGTCCGATACGATACCGGCATAGGAGAGTTGAACAGGGTACTTGGTGGCGGACTGGTAAAGGGTTCGCTTGTACTTCTCGGCGGTGAACCAGGTATAGGAAAGAGTACTATTTTATTACAGATATGTCAGTTTTTAGGAAAAGAACACTCTGTATTGTACGTATCCGGTGAGGAATCCGCAAGACAGATAAAACTGCGTGCGAAAAGACTTAATGTAGATACGGAAAATCTGTATATCCTCACGTCGACGGATGCCGAAGCGATAGCGGAAACAATAGCCTCATGTACTCCAGATATTGCTATTATAGATTCAATTCAGACGGTAAGTATAAGTAGAATATCGTCAAGCCCTGGTAGTGTCACGCAGGTGAGGGAATGTACTAATTTATTCATGCATACGGCGAAAAATCTTGAAATACCTGTAATAATAGTAGGACACGTCAACAAGGACGGTGCAATTGCAGGACCGAAAGTAATGGAACATATAGTAGATGCGGTACTGTATTTTGAGGGTGAAAGACATCAGAGTTACAGACTTTTAAGAGCGGTAAAAAATCGATTTGGTTCAACTAATGAAATCGGCGTTTTTGAAATGCTTGACAAAGGTTTACAGGAAGTAGAAAATCCGTCACAGATGTTACTTGAAGGCAGACCGGTAAATGTATCCGGTACGTGTGTAGCGTGTGTAATGGAGGGTACACGCCCTATTCTTGCGGAGGTACAGGCACTTGCTTCTAAGACGAGTTATTCCGCACCTCGCCGAATGGTAACGGGTTTTGACTTCAACAGGCTCAATATAATAATAGCGGTACTTGAGAAAAGACTGGGTATATATATGGGTTCGCTTGACGTTTATTTAAATATAGTCGGGGGCTTTAAACTCGACGAACCCGCCGGAGATTTACCGGTTGCGATGGCGTTATACTCCGGTATCATGGACAAGCAGATTGATGACGGACTTATTGCATTTGGTGAAATAGGTCTCGGCGGTGAGATTCGTTCGGTATCGCACATAGAACAGCGTATCAGAGAAGCGGAACGTATGGGCTTTACGACGTGTATAATCCCGAAACAGTCGGCAGGGTCAATAAATCCGGCAAAATATAATATAAATATTATTCCGGCATCTACTCTAAAACAGGCTTTTTCCGTAATAAAATAGGGGGATTTTCAATGTTTGCAGATATTTTTCAGGGAATAATGTTTATATTATTAGGCATTGGTTTTATAGTCCTTACCATAGTAACAAAAAATGGGTGGAAAATCGGAAAGTACAAGTTATATGACGGTGTTGTTACTTCTGTAAATCCTGACACCCGAAATATAGACGTAGCGTACACCATCGGCGAAACATCATATTTATTCAGTTACAATATGCTGGAATTTCAGGATATGCCCGAAGTCGGCTTAAAAGTACGTGTTCTGACGTATGTCGGAAATCCTCAGAAAGTCTTTACCGTTCATTTTCAGAGGGAAATGGGCAGAGGTAAAAACCATAAATATATTGACAATGACAGTTCCACAAACCGCAGAAATCTGATTCTATGCAGTATATTACTTATACTCCTCGGAATAGTTGCGCTGTTGGACGGTCTGAATATAATATAAACTTTAACCTATGGAGGAAACAATGAAAAAGAATAATAATGAAAAAATATCATTTATATGTTTTCTGATTGCATCGGTATGCTTTTACATAAGCGGTATTATAGGCATAATCAATAAGAACGGCAATAACTGGATTGCAAATTTTTGTTTAGGTTCTTCACTTTTATGCTTATCAACTACTCACCTCAATAAAGACAAGAAAAACCAGTAATTAAAATAAGCCCAAAATACGTTGATTTCGGGCTTTAAATTTATGTATTAAATTTTATGCGTGTACTTCTTCCGGAGCAGAATTTCTGACGAAAATTTTCTTGAAAATGGTTCGCACAAGCGGTTGAATAAAGAATAACTGCGAAAAGTACGCAAACGGAAAGTTATAACATACGAGTTTTAACCAGTTCGCAAGGAGCGTGAAAATGTTGAAATCCGTCATACCGTACGGATAGTAAAGTATCGACGCTATGAAACTCATTACCGGACACATAATGCCTACTGTCGCACAGATTATAGAGGTCTCGAACATTACGGGGTGAGTATCTGCCGGATTGAAAACTTTACACGCTAACTTAAACGACATCGGACTTCCTACGAGTATTTCCAGAACATACGCACATACAAACTCAATAAGTACTACCGCCCATATCGGTACATTTTTCCCTAAAACTGCTACTCCACCCATAGCGTTGATAGCCCTGATAACTCCCGATTCGCCGGTTATTTCCATGAACATACTGCCGTTTATGACGTACAGACTATAAAATACGTAAGCGTGTACGGTAATAATTACGGTAATAAGGGCGAACATCATTCTCTGAAATTTACTTTGTGGCATAAAATGACCTCCTGTTTTTACGCAAAAAAATAACACGTCACCGTACAGGTACAATCTGAGCAGGAAAACGTTCCGTAATCAGATTTACATACCCATAAGGTAAAACGTGTGTCGTTTGCGTTTGATTTTCATAATTATAACATATTTCCGTGATTTTGTCAAATGGAAAATTTTTAAAAATTATATTGACAAGTTCCGGAAAAAAGTGTATAATTTTCATATAATCAATAAGGAGGTTTTCGGAATGAGATACACATACAGGACTAAAATAGTCTGTTCAAAGGAAATCAGCTTCGATATTGACGGCGATGTTATAACAAATATCGTATTCAATGGTGGTTGTAACGGTAATCTGAAAGCTATTTCCAAACTCGTTGACGGCTGGACGGTTGAACAGATTGAGGCGAAAGTTAAGGGAAATACTTGCGGTATGAAACCTACTTCATGTGCTGACCAGTTATGTCTTGCAGTCCGTGAGGCTTACGAATCGCAGAAAAACGCATAATCCCCCGAAAGACTGGTATTTTATTTATCAGTCTTTTATTTTTGATACATCTATTTCACCACTCATCAGCTTAAGGAGCAGGGCATCACGCAGGTCGAAAAGTCGCCGGTTTTCTATGT
>JAIDCY010000003.1 GCA_029055625.1 Ruminococcus sp.
ACATGCGTATAAGAGACAGAAACAGAAGGTCTGAATATATATGAAATCGTAAGGGACAACAATTCTTCAATAATCGGGTGCTGTTCGGAAACTTATTTCATTATACCTTCATGCACCATAAAAGATAACGGCGAGGAATGGCAATCAGTTTATTCCGGTATAATGCGGAAAGATGTTTCTTTAAATCAGTTTTTTTCCTCCCTGACCGATACGGAAATGAAAATAAAACTTTATCTTTCCGCAAAGTCAATGCCGGATGATAAACCCCTGAAAGTAATAAAAGACATAATAAATATATACTTTAAATATGATTTCCCTGACAATATCCCCGCAAAAAAAATATGTGATGTGAAATTTTTCTGTATGGAAGGTAATTATATTCCGGAAAAAATATTCAGTAATGAAATAAATCTTGTACGTATCAGTGAAAAATATGCTTCACTTTATCCGCTCACGCCACAAATTGTCAGTGATATTGAAAGCGGAATTTGTTACATAAAAAATATAAAGATGAAAATATATGAATCCGGAAACAGAGAACCGACGAACGCAGAAGCCGTATTTTTAGAGGCAACTTTATGTTACAAAGTGAAATTTACAGGCGTAAATTCTGAAACAGGATTTGCCGATTATACATTTTACAGAAATGAAAGCTATGATACACAGCATATAAAGTACGTTGAAGGTCTGCGGACTTTCTGTATGTATCCGGATGTTCCGCTTGAATATGAACACCGTTTCAGACAATATACATTTTTATATAATCTTTCCTCAACCCTCAGCGGAAAATCAGAACCCACCGGAGCATCAAACGCACCTTTACCTTCCGGAGCGGAAACAGTAAATCTTGCCAATCATGACAAACTTTGTTATCAGGTTGTGAACAAGCCAATACATTTTATAGAAGCTCTTTTCTGTGATGCGAAAAGTTCCGGATATATTCTGAATCTCCGGACTGCTGAAAAGAATTTTGAACCTTTACTTTTTCCGGAAAAAAATGTATCAATAAATTTATCAGCAAAATCAAGCGAAAAAACCGGCAACTGTATGTATGCATATATTGATTTCGGAAGCAGTTCAAGTGCGATAGGTTACAGAATAAACAACGGCGAACTTTCAATGACAAACATTTCCGGAAAAATGCCGGTTGTACGTAAACTCCTTGCAGATTACGATTCAGAAAGTTATAAATATTATATAAATCTCATCAACGAAGAAAGAGATAACATACCGTCTGTCAACGTCAATACAGGCGACAAGGAAACTTCAGGAGCGTTTCCGTTTCATCTTGGATTCGTGCCCTATACAAGACGTTTCACTAACTTTGAAAAAAGGAATCTTTATATAGATGTAAGCCATAAATCAGAAATGATTTCAGAAGATATTCATAAAAGCACAACATCAATAATATATAATATCTGTTATATCGCCGTGTGCCACGCTATCAACAGCAACTGTGACAGGCTTGTAATATTGCCGTCTTTTCCGAATGAAGGGTATGCGGACAAATATTTCAGATTATGGAAACTTATAACCGAAGAAATAAATAAAATATGTGATATTAATATAAGCAATCTTTTATCTGCAAATGAAAGGTATCTTCTCTGTGAAAGCATAGCGGTTACAAACGGTATAGACAGAATCGGAGAAAATGTTCTTAACATAAGTATTGACATAGGAGATTCCACAACTGATATGTCAGCAGTTTTCCGGACAGGAAACGATATTAAAGTATGTGGTTGTTCTTCCATAAATTATGCAGGAAAAAATCTTCTGAAAGAAAGTTTCGGTGTAATGATTAAAAGTATAGGGAAAAAGAATGATGCTTCCATATTCGGAAAACGTGTAACGGATTTTATAATGGGTAGCGGTAAAAACCATGACAACCCTTTTGTTATACCTGTATCGGAAGAGTATAAGACAGAAATTATAAAAAACGAGATATGCCGTAAATTTTATCCGAACAATCAACGAGGTGGCAAACCAAGAAATGAAAGCTGGCAGAATAATTTTATGGAACTTCTCGAACACGTCAAGATAAACACCGCTGATGGTAAAGCAGAATTAAACAAAAGCTATACAGGGTCTGCGGATACGAAGATAAAAGCTGATTTAATAATGCGTTATGCGGTTCTTATGCCTGTGATAAAAGATTTTACGGAAACTTCCCTTAAAATGTGTGAAAGCAATGAAAATACTGTAATAAATATAAAATTTTACGGTGGCGGAGCAAAAGGGATACTTCTTGTCGACAGTTTCACTTCCGGAAGCTTTATGAAAACGATTTCAGAATATTTCAGATTTTCATTCAACAGGGCGTGCTTTACGGAAGTTCCGGATATCGACGCTAAAAAACAGCTCCTGAAAGGACTTTCCCGACTGAAAGTATATATTGACAAAAGCGGAAAATATAACGTTATGGTAGATGATAACAATATAAATTTCATATCAGACTGGCATGAAATAAAACCTAAAAACAACAACATAAAAGGTAAACGTGCGTTATACTGCGAGGAACTGGGACTTTTTACCGCCTACGACAGCCGACAGCTTGCTTATAACATGAATCAGAGAAAAAATATGTCAAACTATATCGGAAACATAAAATATGATTTTATAACATATGCTCAGGAAATAACGGATATATTCATCACCGACGAAAAATTGAAAGCCTATTTTGAAAACAGTTTTATATATAAGCATCACGACAGCAAAAATGATTTTATTAAAGAAAAATCCTGTGCCGAAAAAATAAAAGCATCATTCATGCTTGCTTCGGAGGCTGAAATATATCCTGAAATGATACGGAATGCAACGTTTATGTTTCATATGAACAGGCTTCTTTCCGAACATTTTGAATGTGGATTTTCCGGCACTGCTGTAACAGATTTTCCGGAGGATTACTATAAATATACCTGTTGAAAAAGGAGATTATAACATGAAAAAAATAATATCTTTAATATTTACCATTACAATATTATTCGGGATATTTCCAGTAAATACGTATGCAGTTGATATTTTGCCGGAATCCCCCGCATACGTGACGGAAGAAAATATCATGACATCTGAAAGTATATATTCAGAAGTCGGTGCGGAAACGTCAACGGAAAATATTATAGAAAATACGTCGGAAAGCGTATTACCTGAAAGTCCGGAAAAAAGCGATAAAAAATCTGATAACTTCATGAATGTTATTATAAAAATACTCATATTCTTTGTTGGTATCATCTGTGGCAGTGTGATTACGTTTCTTGTTTTAGTTGTGATAAATCAGATGTTTCAGATTAATTTCAATAAAACTGACGGTGAATCTGAAAAAAATCTTGAAAGTGTCCGGGAAACAAAATCAGAACTGAATAAAATTTCCGATATTCTGAAAGATAAAATAACACGGAACGTCAGGTATGAAGAGGAAACTATTAATAATCTGATGGACAGGATAAATGAACTTGAACTTATGATACATAATCAGAATAACCGTTAAAACCTGCTCCGGTGATGTTCTTTTCAACGCAGTTTTTTATTCAGAAAAATTTAACACACGAAACGCAAAAAAAGAAACGTCGGTTTATTTCAGCCGACGTTTTTTTATTAAAGTATCTGTTTATATAAGTCTATGTATAAGTCTGCGGATACTGACCAGCTATAATCACAAGCCATAGTATTTTTAACCAGTGTACGCCAGATTTCCTTGTTTTCGTAATCGGTGAAGGCTCGTTTTACCGCATCTAACATATCGTTTGCGTTGTATGTGCGGAATGTGAAGCCGTTTCCGTTTTCACCGCCGTTATCACGTACGGTATCACGCAATCCGCCTGTCTCTCTGACTATCGGCACTGTACCGTATCGCATTGAAATCATCTGTGCAAGTCCGCAGGGTTCGCTCTTTGAAGGCATCAGAAACATATCAGAACCTGCGTATATTTTATGGGCAAGTTCCGGTATAAATCCTAACGTTACCGATACGCTTTCAGGATAACGTGCGGACATCTCACGGAAAAAGTCTTCATATATCTTCTCACCGCTTCCGAGTACCGCAAATTTTATGCCCATAAATACCATTTCTTCAAACACACACCGTATCAGGTCTATTCCTTTATGCTTCACAAATCTTGTGACTATCCCTATTACCGGCGAATCTCCGGCAGATAATCCGAGTTCTTCAAGCAACGTACTTTTACATACTGATTTTCCGGAAATATTTTCCACAGAATAATTTTCCGCAATAAGTTTATCCGTTGCCGGATTATATAAATTGTAGTCTATTCCGTTTAATATTCCCCGTAAGCGTTCCTGTCTGCCTGCAAGAATCCTGTCAAGAGAATGAGCATACCAAGGGTCAAGAATCTCCCACGCATAACTCGGGCTTACCGTAGTTATATAGTCGGCGGTCTCAAAAGCACCCTTCAGCATATTTATATAGCCGTCATACTCCAGTATATCCGCATGACGTCCGGAAATACCCATAACGTCGCCGAGTACCTCACGTCCATATCTGCCCTGATACTCTATGTTGTGTATCGTGAAAATTGTCTTTATGTTCTCGTAATCCTGTTTATAGCGATAGAATATACTGTGATATACCGGTATCAATGCGGTCTGCCAGTCGTGACAGTGTATTATATCCGGCTTGAAATCAATATACTTCAGCATTTCAAGTACTGCATAGTCGAAAAATACAAATCTTTCGCAGTCGTCGTAAAAACCATAAAGACCCTCACGGGAAAAATAATATTCATTGTCGATAAAATAATAGTCGACGTTATTATAAGTGTACCGGAATATTCCGCAGTACTGCTTCCGCCATGAAACATCAACGGTTATGCTTTTTATGAAAGTCATTTCTGAACGGATTTCATTATTTATCGTACTATACAACGGCATAACCACACTGCATACGTGCCCTTTTTTATTTATTTCCGCCGGTAATGAACCCGTTACATCTGCAAGACCGCCGGAGGCTGCAAACGGTACAGCCTCACTGGCAGTAAAAAGTATGTTCATATAATCACCTGTCAGATTTTGCCGTTTTTACCTATATAAAGCGGACAGGTCTCCGAACCCATAAGAACCTTTTCGTTGCTTATCTCAACGCTCTTGTCGGTAATAACTGATGATATTCTGCAATTGTCGCCTATCTTCGTATTCTGAAGTATTACCGCATTCTCAACAACCGTTCCTTTTCCTACCTTTACACCACGGAAGAGTACGGAATTTTTAACTGTTCCCTCTATCACGCAACCGTCGGCAATAAGCGAGTTCTTGACATCTGATTCCAGACCGTATTTAACCGGTGCATTATCGCCGATTTTCGTATATACAGGAGAATTTTTTCTGAATAATGCGTTACGTTTTTCAGCTTCAAGTAACATCTTATTCGCAGAGTAGTAACTCTGTATGCTGTCAATTCTCGTGAAGAAGTCCTTATGTTCGTATCCCATAATCTTATACTCGTTGGTTTTGTTCTGAAGAATTTCACGTGTAAAGCTGTATTGGTTACGGCTTACCGCTTCGGAAACAATCTTCTTCAGGAAGTCCTTACTTATTATAAGCATATCCAGCCACATATTACACTCGCCGGAAATCTGCGGGTCAACGAGTACGTCACTTAAACAGTTTTCATCATTGAATTCAAGTATCGTCGCACAGTTATTTTTTTCCGATTCGTAAAGTCCTTTACTGTATATCAACGTTATATCCGCACCCGTTTCGGTATGCTGTCTTAATACCGGTGTAAAGTCGATAGTCGTTACAACGTCGCAGTTTGCGAGTATGACGTATTTTGCCTTGGAATGTTCAACAAAACTCCAGACATTACCGAGGGCGTCAAGTCTGCCCTTATAGATGCCACCCGTCTGACTGTATGGCGGTAACAGGTGCAGACCACCTTTTTTACGTGCTAAATCCCAGTCACGTCCTGAACCGAGATGGTCAAGCAGTGAACCGTAATTTGATTTTGTTATTACTCCGACTTCGTAAACGCCGGAATTTACCATGTTTGACAGCGGAAAGTCAATCAGTCGGTAACGTCCACCGAATGGAATTGAACCCATTGTCCGCTGTTTTGTCATTTCGCTTACGTATGAATCGTGCATACTTGCAAAGATTAGACCTAAAACATTATAATTAACACTCATTTAATTTTACTCCTCCGGTCAGATATTTTCGCCTATTATCTCATTCGGAGCTACACTTTTGCCCTCCGAAACTGTAACATTATGACCTACTACAGCTATTCCCCAGTCGTCACGGTTTTCGACCTTTTCAGGATCAAGACCTATATGTGCATCATTTTCTATTACCGTATCGCTTCCGACTATTGCATATTCCACTACCGCTCCGGATTTTATAACCGTCCCCGGCATTACGATACTATACTTCACTTCCGCACCGGCTTCAATTGTTACACCTGAGAATATCACGGAAAAGTCTACAGTACCGTCAATATTGCTTCCCTCGTCAACCATTGAATTTTCTATGTGTGCGTTATCGCCGACGTACTGCGGTGGCATATAGTTGTTTCTTGAATATATTTTCCAGCTAGGGTCATACAGATCAAGCGGTACACTCGGACGGAGTAAGTCAAGGTTAGCCTCCCACAGTGAGCCTAATGTGCCAACGTCCATCCAGTAGCCTTTGAACTCATACGCAAAAAGTCTCTGTTCGTCACGGAGCATTGAAGTAATAATATCCTTGCCGAAGTCTTTTGACCATGCTTCACCACGTTCACGTTTAGCATTGGCATCTTCTTCGTTTTCTATCAGGTACTTACGGAGTTTCGCCCAGCTGAATACGTATATACCCATTGAAGCAAGTGTAGATTTTGGTTCTTTCGGTTTTTCAACGAAGTCGATAACTTTCTTGTTGTCGTCGCAGATCATTATTCCGAAACGTGAAGCCTCTTCTTTCGGTACGTTGATAACCGATATTGTACAGTCTGCGTTATTGGCAATGTGGAAATCCACCATTTTTGAATAGTCCATTTTGTAGATGTGGTCACCGCCGAGTACTACAACATATTCAGGGTCATAACGTTCTATAAAACGGATATTCTGATATATTGCGTTTGCCGTACCCTCATACCATGATGCACCGGCTTGTGTCTCGTAAGGTGGGAGAACGTGTACGCCACCGTTCATCTTGTCCAGATCCCACGGCTGACCGTTTCCGATATACTCGTTAAGTACGAGGGGCTGATACTGTGTGAGTACGCCGACAGTATCTATTCCGGAGTTTGTACAGTTCGACAGCGGAAAATCTATCAGACGATATTTACCACCATATGGTACAGCCGGTTTTGCTACGTTTTTGGTCAGTGCGTAAAGTCTGCTACCCTGACCGCCTGCCAGTAACATGGCAACGCATTTTTTCTTTGTATACATTAAAATTTCCTCCTGAAATTATTTAGAATCATTTTCAGATTTTACGGTATTTTCTTCCACCTGCTCCGGAGCAGGTTTTTCTTCCGGAATGGCTTTAGGCGTTCTCTTCTTTACCGGTGCGAACTTCAGATATATTACGGAAAGCGGTGCAAGTGTCATAGAAATACTCTGTTCGAAACCGTGCATAGCAGTCTTGCCGGTTCTGAAAGATTTTTCCGTGATACCACTTCCGCCGAACTCTTTAGCGTCGGTATTGAATATAACTTTATATCTGCCCTTTTTCGGTACGCCTATTTTATAATCCTTACGCTCAACCGGTACGAAATTACAAACTATAATTATTTCCTCGTCGTTATCACCGATACGCCGGAATGCTATTATACTCTGTTTGTTATCGTCGTTGGAAATCCAGCTGAAACCGTTCCATGAATCGTCATTCTCCCATAACGGTGAGTTCTCCATGTAGAACTTATTCAGTTTGCCTGAATATTTCTGCATTATTTTATGTTCCGGATTTTTAAGTAAATCCCAGTCAAGCTGTGTCTGATAATTCCATTCATTCTCTTGTGCGAACTCCTGACCCATAAACAGCAACTTCTTACCGGGGTGTGCCATCATGTAAGCCAGAAATGCACGGTATGAAGCGAATTTCTGTTCACGTTCGCCGGGCATTTTATTGAACATAGAACACTTACCATAAACTACTTCGTCGTGCGATATAGGGAGTACGTAATTTTCGGAAAATGCATAGAAAAATGAGAATGTGAGTTTATCGTGATTATACGAACGGAAAAGAGGGTCAAGTGACATATACTGTAACATATCGTTCATCCAGCCCATATTCCACTTGAAATTGAATCCGAGACCGCCCATATTTGCCGGTTTCGTGACGTTTGGCCATGCTGTTGACTCTTCCGCAATCATAAGGGCATCAGGGTGATTTGAGAAGATAGCCTTATTCAGATTACGGAAAAATTCGACGGCTTCGAGATTTTCATTACCACCGTTTATATTTGCCATCCACTCACCGTCTCGCCGGTCGTAATCGAGATACAGCATTGACGCTACCGCATCTACTCGGAGACCGTCGACATGAAATTCATTGAACCAGTAGTTAGCACTGGAAATCAGGAAAGAACATACTTCCTGTTTTCCGTAATCAAATACACGTGTTCCCCATGCCTTATGCTCTCTCTTTCGCTCTTCGGTGTACTCGTAACAGTATGTGCCGTCAAACTCGTACAGACCGTGTGCATCTTTCGGAAAGTGAGCAGGCACCCAGTCGAGAATAACACCTATTCCGGCTTCGTGAAACATATCAATCATTTTCCGGAAATCGTCAGGCGTACCGTATCTTGAAGTCGGTGCGAAATATCCGGTTACCTGATAACCCCACGAACCGTCAAAAGGATACTCCGTCAGTGGCATGAACTCAATGTGCGTATATGACATTTTTTTAACATACGGGATTATCTCATTCGCAAATGTTATGTAGTCGACAAACTGAGCCTTTTTTTTCGATTTCCACGAACCAAGATGACATTCATATATATTTACCGGACTTTTATATATATTCTTATCACGTTTCTGTGCGAACCATTCCGAATCATTCCACTGGTAATCACTTTCATATATCTTTGATGCGGTATCTGGTCTTGTCTCGAAGTGTGTGCCGTATGGGTCAGACTTAAGAATAATGCGACCGTCCTGAGTTTCTATGCTATATTTATATGTATCAAATTGTTTCAGCCTGGATATTTCAGCTTCCCATACACCATCGGCGATAAGTTTCATAGGGTTTTTATCCCTGTTCCATTTATTGAAGTCTCCCACTACGGAGACACTCAAAGCACGAGGAGCCCAGACTCTGAAAGTAAATAGGCGTGAGCGACCCTTCTTTTTCGAGTGAACTCCGAAGAATTTGTACGCCTCATAGTTTCTTCCCTGATAAAACAGATAAAGCGGAAAATCATTGGAATTGTTATTTTTTACTGACATAATTCAGCCTCCTTTGCTATATACATTTTAACAGATATGGAATAATTATTCAAGTCTTTTCTGAAATAACTTAAAAATTTCAGCGATACGCTAAAAATTTTCCGTGATTTTTTGTGCATAATGTTACAAAATTTAAACTCAATCTTTGAAAGTGTTGTCAAAATGCACACGCCGGTAAGATGCTTACTGGTTCTGCTTATGAACTCGTATTCCGATAACCGTTATGTCATCACTATGGAGTGTTGGGTTGAAAACATCAGCTTTCGCACATATTTCATCTACAATTTTCTTTAAATCGTCGGAACTTAAAAGCAATTCCTTTATAAATCTGTACTCCTTTTCATTGATGCCGTCGGAGAACATTATAATTATATCGTTTTCCTCAAATTCGCATTCCGTGACGGATATTTCAGATTTACTATATATTCCTATCGGAAACGTGGGTGATACTATTTTAATTACGTTTCCCCGGTGACGTATCAGTGTTGCAGATGCCCCCGATTTTATCAGTGTCAGACCGCACATTTCAAGGTCAATCCGTGCGACGTCGAGAGTTGCGAAAGTTTCTTCCGGCGACTTCGTAAGCATTACGGAATTTATTATCTTTACCGCCGACGGATATTCCACGCCACAGCCGATAAGATTTTTAAACATCTTTACCACCATTCTTGATTCTACTGCGGCATTCTTACCGCTTCCCATACCGTCGGATAAGATAACGTATTCTTTACCTGCTCCGTCTCCGAAAACTGCGTAAGTATCGCCGTTTTCCGAATTTTCCGCACATATCGTTGCGGAATATATATCAGTTCTGTACTCCGGTTTCTCGAAAAGCCTTATTCTCGTCTGTCTTCCCGAACTCACCGGCTGTATACTGTCAAGCGGTATGTGTAACTCGTCTGCGATAAGGTCGCATACTCTCGTAAAATTTTCCGGCGTATCAGACCGGCTGAAATATATTTCCGTATTTAACCGGTTCTTTGAATTATAGTAAGCTATCACCTCCGACGGTGCAAACCCAAATTTATTCAGCTTATTCTTTATTATCTTGCTGACAGGTGCGGAATATCGCATATCAATACGCCTTCCGGATGTGCTTACTATTTCCTCGATAGTCCGCATCTGTTCGGAGAGTATCTCCATATTATCGGTACACCGTATTGAATTAATCCGTTCACGTATCTTTTCGGCGGAAATCTTTCTGTAGAACTTTATAAGTCCCTCTTTATATATACAGTCCCTGATTTCATAGGGGAAATTTTCCGCTGAAATCTCCGCCATTCCCGATAGTTTCATAAAGCCTGCCTTAGTATTCTGTGTGTTATTTTTCCAGCAGTTAATCTTTTCCGGACAGTCCATACATACAGCATTCACTACATTTTCCGTTGTAATATTCCTGCTGTTCTTCTTATTGCTCAATACTCCCGATATTTTTTCCGATTCCATACGCACACTATGCACAGTATCTGCGATAAAGTTCATACGTGCGTTTATCACTTCCGGCAATGCCTCCGTGCCACCGTTACCGGTTGTGAACCACCTGTCAGAATACGAAGGTGATATTACAAGAAATATTATTGATGCACATATTATATCTATCATACTATATATACTGTTGCGTGTAACGCCTGTCAGAACCATGAGTGCGAAGTTTATCCCTATGAAACATACCGCAGAGGTAGTATTCTTCTGCCTGTTCAGATAGCCCGTCAGTAACGCACCAGCCGGAAGTAATACTACCGCCATTCCGCAGTCCACCGACGAAAGAAACGCTCCGCAAGCCGTCAATGCACCACACATCACACCGCCTGTATGGCAATAGTAGTATGCACCAAACAGCGTTATTGTAGTTCCGGTGATGAGCCCTATGTTTATATACGGTATATCCACCGAACATAATGACGCTATCATTACGGTGTAAACTATAGCATACGCACAGCCTGTTGCCGTGGAGAAATCAAGAACAAAATGCTTCTTTAATCCCGATATTATCAGTGATAACGAATATGCGGTAAATCCGGCAAGTCCGCCATAGAACATATAAAATAAAAGTTTATATGGTATCTCCCCGATAAGTGCGGAAACGGCCGTTCCGGCTATGAACACTCCGGCGGTAGTTATAAGACCGTCAGATGCGGAACTGCTTTTTGGTTCGTGAAACATCTTCGCTATAATTATTATTACCATTGAAAGTATACGTATTATATCCTTTCCGATTGTATGACCTGCTATACTATGCAGAAAACTCCCGGCAAGTACCGCCGGTGCAACCGGCAACGGTACAGCTCCGGTTATTGAAATATCCGCAAATGATGCGATACCTGCCATATCCGTTCCGGATAACATATAGCCTGCTCCCATTGCGATTATAAAAGTCCAGAACATTACGGAACTTCTTTTTTTCCTGATTTTTTTTATCTTCAAAATATCACACTCCTGAATAATGCATAATTCATAATTATTAATTATATCATGACTTTATGGCGAAATGTGACATATCCTGAAAGACAAACCTGTATTATTATGTAAATTTATAATGCATGATGTAGTTTTTTACAGTGCATAATTAATAATTCATAATTAATAATTATTAATTATTAATTAACAATTAATATCGCTCCTTTCGGACGGAGGATAAATATTTATGCTCCGTTCCGGTTTTTGGCTATATATGGGGAAAAATCAGGCTTTACAAAATAAGTACGGAGGATAAATGCTGTTTTTATAAACCTTATACACTTTTTAGTTTCTACACGAAAGGGTTATAAATTGCTGTTTATCCTCCGTTATCCTCCGTATCCTCCGTTAAAGAACTGAGATTCCTGTTTTATAAAACTATTTACAATTATTTATTCTACACGCAAGGGATATATTTATAATTATGCATTATGAATTATTAATTATAAATTCCCTTATCGCCCGGTCGGCGTTGAGATACTGTTCATGAAATTCTCTGGCGGATATACGCATAGCACCGTTACCGAGTATAATAGCCTGCTCGAGACCGTCGGAAGTCGCAACCCTCACCCTGTTATCTTTTGACAGTTCATGCGATACCTTTTCTATATATGAATCCGCTGTTTCCGCCTCCTTCGTATAGACGATATTTATATTACAATACCTTTCAACGTCCCTGTGTTTTCCCTTGACCTTATACGCATCAAAGACAAGTATAAGTTCGTATCCGGTGAAGCCCTGATAGTTACACATCATATTTATCAACTGGGAGCGTGCGGTGTCAAGGCTTGTTTCGGCGATACTCTTTAACTCCTCCCAAGAAAATATTATATTATATCCATCAACGAGCAGGTAATTTTTTCCGGTGAAATTATAACTTTTCGTCGTACCGTGATTTACTGTCACGGCTTTCGTCTTCTTAAAGGCACGATATGGTTCACGGTTTATTTTACCGTAAGTCCTCTCGAAAATTTCCCTCAGTTCCTCATCAGATACCGCTGAACGTATAAAATGTCTCGCATTTTCTCTGTAAGCCTCCTGTATCGCTGAACGCTCTTCAAGTACGGACGGCAGATGCATATGTTTTTTAACCTCATTCCACCGGACGTTATAACCTGCTCCGTGAGTACAGAATACGGAATCTGCGGAATTTTCAATGTCTGAATCGCAGTCGTAATTTATCGCCGATATTACTTCCTCTGCATTATGACATTCCCGATACTCTCCGGCGGTACATATCAGTCTGCCCTTGCCGTGCGTATAACTTATCACCTCGTTCTGATAGCCGTTTAACTCCGCAACCGGTGCAGTACCTCGTATCACCGACATATCCCCCATAGTTTCCGGCGGTTGGAAGTCACCGCACATACGCTGTAAATCTGCTATCGCACGTCCGGTATTCTCCGACGGTATTTCCAGTTCGTAATTATAATACGGTTCTAACAGTATACTTTCCGCACTCCTTAAACCCTGACGTACTGCCCTGTACGTCGCCTGCCGGAAGTCTCCGCCCTCCGTATGCTTCAGATGTGCCTTACCGTTGGCGAGCGTTATTTTCATATCCGTTACCGGCGAACCCGTCAGCACTCCGATATGTACCCTCTCCGAAAGATGCGTCAGAATAAGCCGTTGCCAGTTTCTGTCAAGTACGTCCTCACTGCACATACTGTCGAATACCAGACCGCTACCACGTGGAGCAGGTTCAAGTATCAGATGCACTTCCGCATAATGCCGTAACGGTTCGTAATGTCCAATTCCCTCGACTTTGTTTCTTATCGTCTCACGATACGTGACAGTACCGCTTCCGAAAGTTACGTGATAGCCGAATCTCTTTAAAATCATCTGCGAAAGTATTTCAATCTGTATCGCACCCATCAGCTGAATCATTATATCGTTACCGTTTGTCACTATATGTAATTGCGGGTCACTGTCTTCGAGAATCCGCATATCTTTCAGTACGTCGTTTACGTTCATACCGTGCGGAAAATTTACCTTGTACGTCATCACCGGCACGAGAAAATTTTTCCCGGTATCTTTTTCCGTGCCTATCCCCTGCCCTGCGTAAGTACCGGCAAGACCCGTCACGCAACATACATCTCCGGCAGTAGCAGTATCTGCGGTACGGAACTTCTCACCCATACAGAATCTTATTCCGCTGATTTTTGCGGTAATCGTTTCGCCGTCGGAATTTCTGTATTCCAGTTCCTCACGGACTTTTATTTCACCGCCGGTAATCTTCATATGCGTAAGTCTGTTACCTCTGCTGTCGTAAGAAATCTTGAAAACTTTCGCACTTTGCGTGTTGATTTTTTGCGTTTCGTATGTGAATCTGTCGAGAACTTCAAGAAACTTTTCTATCCCCGACATCTTCAACGCCGAACCCTGACAGCATGGAAATATTTTCCGGTTCGATATTCCGGCTGTTATATCGCTTTCCGATAATTTTTCACTTAAATATTTGTCCATGAGTTTCTCACTGCATAATGCGGAATTTTCAAGAATACTGCCGTAATCTCCGGAAAAATCAACGCAGTTTTCAGATAGTTTTTTCCGCAGGTCTCCGTATACTTTTTCAATGTCCGTATTTATCAGATCTGTTTTGTTTATGAATATGAATACCGGAATATTATATTTTTCAAGTAATTTCCATAACGTCAACGTATGACTTTGTACACCGTCAGTACCGCTTATCACGAGGACGGCGTAATCGAGTATGGATAAAGTGCGTTCAGTTTCCGCCGAAAAATCGACGTGTCCGGGGGTATCGACGAGAAAGAAGTGAGTATTTCCGGATATGAAATCCGCCTGATGCGAAAATATCGTTATACCTCTTTCCCGCTCCGTACTGTCGGTATCGAGTGTGGAGCTGCCGTTATCTACTCTGCCGATATTCCGGATAGTACCGGTTTTAAAAAGTATCGCCTCGGAAAGAGTGGTCTTGCCGGAATCCACATGGGCGATTATGCCTATTGTAATTTTTTTCATAAAAAAAACTCCCTTCAATTTAATTATAAATTGGTTCAAATTTGTGCAATATGCTGTAGTGGTCTATAAAGGGAAACACCACCTGTTACCGTCAATATGCACAAAAAAATGATGCTTTTTCATAAATCAGATTTAATGTGTTAATTATAAATCATGAACCAATCTGCAAGAAAATTATATTTTTTCACAGACAAAGTTGAATATATTAAATTATTAACTACAGATTAATGATCATGAGCCGAAAAAGGCGGATTTCAAATTATTAACTGATTTAAATTTATCCGGAACAGGTGATTTTTTTGTGCAATATGCTGTGGTGATTACATAAGGGAAAACACTTCAATTTCCGTTATTATGCACAAAAAAATGACGTTTTTTCAGAAACAAAGTTAAATTTAATTAATAATTCTTAATTGTGAATTATAAATTAGTATGTCACCGGTCTTGACTCCACGGAATAATATATAGAAAATAATTCCGGAGGTGACTTTCTATGAAACGTCGGAAAAGAAAATTTATCTGGTACAGGTTTTTTATCGTGACGATTATTATTTTTCTTGTCCTTTTCGTCGTATTTTCCGTATGGATCGACAAGGCGGTAAGACCTGTTGTATCGGTACAGGCGGAACATCTTTCTATACTTGAAACGAATCAGGCGATTGAAAAAGCTGTTTCAGAATACATATCAACGCAGAACTGTTCCTACAGCGATTTCGTCACGGTAAAATACGACAGTTCCGGAAGGGTTGCATCAGTTGAGGCGAGAACGCAGAACATCAATAAAGTACAGTCTGAAATCTCCCTTGAGATAAACAGACTACTTGAAAAATCGGTAGGTTACGCATCTGTACCGGTCGGGTCGCTGACGGGTTCGTATTTCCTCGCCGGTAAAGGTATGAAAATACGTCTCCGGATATGTCCGGCAAGTAAAGCAGATGTACATCTGAAAAGCGAATTTACTTCCGCCGGTAACAATCAGACGTGCCACCGGATATCCGCAGAAGTTACCGCAAATATCAGATCTTCGTTACCTATCTATCATTTCGATACGGAAACAAGTTTTGAGTTCCTGCTCGCAGAAAGTATTATAGTGGGCGAAGTGCCGGAAAAAAGTATCTGTGCATGGAATGAGTACTGACGGAAAAAAGACTGACCGGTGGGGTCAGCCTTTTCCGATATATTCAGCAGAAATCGGGATATTCCAGCATATGGGTAAGTATTGCTATATTCGCTACCGCCTCAACGCTCGCCACTGAACGTATTACGGTGTAGGGGTCGTAATCCGTACCGCCGGTGAACGTTTCTTCTCTCTTCGGATCGGGTCTTAACGCCACACGGAAAATCAACGGCATACCGGAAGATATACCCCCTGAAACTCCGCCGTGATTATTCGTTTCCGTCCGGACGTGTCCGTGTTCGTCAACATAAAAATCGTCGTTGAACTGACTGCCCGTCATCATAGCAGACTTAAAACCTGCTCCGAACTCTATCCCGATAACGGACGGTATACTGAAAACAAGCTGTGCGATTGTATTCTGTAAACCGTCGAAAATCGGCGAACCTATTCCGGCAGGAAGATTTATTATACCACATTCCACTATTCCACCTGATGAATCGCCGGTCTGCCAGATACGGTCAATTTCCTTCTGCATTAATTTCCCTTTCCGTTCGTTTATTACAGGGAACTCTCTTTCACGCAGTCTGACTATATCTTCACGTGAGAGGTTCAGAGGGTCAAACGGATTGTCTTTTACTTTCTGTATGCTTAATATATGCGTACCGGTATATATTCCTCTTCTTTCGAGTATCTGACCGCATACCGCACCGGCAAAACATACCGGAACGATGAGCCTGTCGGAAAAATGCCCGCTGTCTCTTACGTCGTTGAAACCTCTGTAACGTACCGCACCGGTATAATCAGCGTGTCCGTAACGTGCTGTCCCGTCGATATTCTGAGCAGGTGCAAGGGGTTCAGGTGAATAGTTCTGTATGAACGCACATAACGGTGCACCGGTTGTACGCTCGTTGAATATGCCTGATATTACGTGTGGCATTACGTTATCACGCTTACTTCCTGCTGTTCGTGACATGAATTTCCGTATCGCTTTTACGTCTATATACTCCCCGGCTGGCAGATTATTTACGTTTACTCCGATTGCGGAACTTTGTGCTTCACCGAATACAGAGACAGAAATTTTATTATTCCATACTGATGACATTTATAAACCCTCCTGAATTTTCGTAATCCCTGAAGAAATCCGGATACGACTTCTCAACCGCTTCCGCTCCTTTTATTATAACCTCTCCCGTAGTCATTGTACCGGCTATTGTGGCAGACATAGTTATTCTGTGGTCTCCTGCACTGTCGACTATACCGCCGGTCATGTTACCGGTGGGACGTATTATAATACCGTCTTCGGTGACAACTGCATTTCCGCCGATATTATTGATAAGTGCGGAAGTAGTTTCAAGGCGGTTACTCTCTTTGATTTTTAATCTCTGTGCGTTGTATATGACAGATTCCCCTGTACCGTATGAAGCAAGTACCGCAAGTATTGGTACTAAATCCGGTATATCGGAACAGTCCGCACGGAAACAACCGTCTTTTTTAAACTGCGATATTATTTCAAGTATCTTCTTGTCACCCTGTACGCTGTCGGGATTCAGATTCTCTAACGTTACGTCTGAACCTATTGCGTTTGCGACGTAAAAAAACGCCCCCTGTGAAAAATCACCCTCTACTGTATCATTATGCGGTATATACTTCTGATTTCCTTTTATGTAAAATCCGTATTCCGTTTCCGTAATCATGATACCGTATTTCCTGAGTACATCTATAGTTATATCAACGTAAGGTCTGGACTCAAGTCTTGAAGTAAGTACTATTTCTGAATCGCTGTCAAGTATCGGCAGTGCGAAAAGCAGACCTGTTATGAACTGTGAGGAAACATTTCCTTCTATCTCGTAACGCCCACCTGTGAGCTGTCCGGAAATAGTGAAAGGCATTGTATTGTGATAATCAAAATGTATTCCGTGCCTGCTCAGTTCCCGTGTGTAGATGTCTATAGGACGTTGCGGAAGTCTGCCCCGTCCGTGAAATTCCGTCTCCACACCTGACGCACCGGCAACAGGTATAATAAATCTCAATGTAGAACCGCTTTCCACACAGTCTATGACAGTTTTTTCCGGTGGTTTTATGCAATCCGGTATATATACGCTGTTATCGTTTTTGTTAATTACCGCTCCTAAAGCGTTCATAGCGTGAATGGTTGCATCTATATCCTTTGAGAAGTCTATACCGTTTATTTCAGAATTTCCGGCAAGTGATGCACAGATTATCATTCTGTGGGCGACGCTCTTTGATGAAGGAATACGAACCGTTCCGGAAAGTTTCGCCGGAGTTACTTTTATATCCATACGTCAACCCTCCATGATTCTTTCAAACTCGCTGACAGTTGATTTCCGTATCTCCGCAACCCCGACGGTCTGACATACTATGTAGTTTATATTACCGTAAGAACGCTTTTTATCCTTTGAACAGTAAGGCAGAAGTTCTGAAACCGGTGCTTCCGTATCCGTCGGCAGATTATACGCTTCAAGACATTTTTTCAGTCGTTCCGATAATTCCGGTGCGAACTTATCAGTAATCATGCACATACCAACTGCCACACCCATGCCGTGCGTATAATCCGTATAGTTATGCCAGCCCTCTATTGCGTGACCTAATGTATGTCCGAAGTTTAAAATCATACGCTCGCCCTTGTCGAACTCGTCACCCTCGACGACATCACGCTTTATATCGATACACGTATATACTATATCGTCCATTATCTCGTCGACGTTCTCAATCGTATGACTTTCAAGGGTTTCAAATAATCTGCCGTCACGAATCATACCATACTTTATTACCTCCGCCATACCACAGGAAAGATTTTCAGTAGTCAGAGTCTTAAGGGTGTCACTGTCGCATATAACGAGAGCAGGCTGTTTGAACGCTCCTACTAAATTTTTTCCGCCGGAAATATCTATAGCTGTCTTTCCACCGACGGAAGAATCCACCTGTGCAAGTAACGTTGTTGGTATCTGCACAAAGTCGACACCTCGCAGATATGAAGCGGATGCGAACCCTGTAATATCCCCGACTACTCCGCCACCAAGTGCTATAACCATATCACTTCTCGTTATACCGGATTCACACAGAAAATCAAATATCTGACCCAGTACGGTAAGATTCTTTGACTGCTCACCGTTCGGAAATACGAACTTCTTACATTCAAATCCGCTGGCTTCAAGCGATTTTATCACCGTCTCACCGTAAAGACCGTCCACTATATCATCTGTGATTACCGCAACTTTTCTTGATTTCGTTATACCGGCTACGAGTTCGCCGGTTCTCCCTATGCTTCCACGCTCGATAAGTACTTCATATGGCGTACTCGTTCTTACGCTTATTTTCTTCATTTCCAGATAACCTCCTGAATTATATTTAATTTATTATAACATATATTTTTTCACATTGTCAACAAGTTTCTTGCCATAAGTATAGACAAATCAAGAAAAATATGTTATAATAAGTCGGAAAGGAGTTTTTATTATGGAAATATCAGAAAAAACTTTAATTCTGATAGTTATTATATTAATTTTTACCGTTACTTTTATAACCTCTGCGGTGATAACTTACAGAATACGGCGTAAAAAATCGGGACAGAAAAAAAACAAAGAAAGAAAGGATAAATAAACATGAAAAAAAATATTATTCTTATCGCTCTTATAATGAGTATGATAATAAATCCGTGCAGTGTATTTGCGGAAACTGATAAAAAAACAGAAAGCAACAGCCCATCTGAAGCCGGAGACAGTCCTTCAGATGATAATAATCAGTCACAGGATACACAACATGAAACTGAACCTGATTCACAGGATAACAATAATACACCTCGTGAAGACGGAGACAGTCCTTCAGATAATGACGACGAATTACCAGACGCACCTCATGAAACTGAACCCGAAACACCGGATAACAATAATACACCTGAAGAAGCCGGAGACAGTCCTTCAGATGATGATGAAACACAGAATCCCTCAAAGGAAGAAGAGGATATAAAATATACTCTTACTTTTCTTGACTTCGACGGTGAAATATTACAGGAAACCAAAGTAACAGCTGACGAAAAAATAGATTACTCGGAAGTGGATGTATCCGGTCTGCACTCGTTCGTGAATACATATACGGAGCAGGATTTTAATACATGGAGCAGTACGCCGGAATATATATCTGAAGACACAACAATACAGGCACTCTGGAAAAAAGGCAGTATTTCAACAAAAGGTTCACCCGATAAAACAGAATATTATTCAAAGAATGCGGATATAGATTTCAACGGCTTATCTGTAATCATAACCCTTGAAACCCAGACCCCCGAAACTGACAAAAACGGTGAATATATAGTAGAAACGCAGGAAAGTGATATAACAGATGCGTGCTATCCGGAAAAATCCCTTGACGAACTTTTTTCTGAAGAAAAAAATGCTACCATGAACGTTATACCCACCGGCGACGACAAACCTATTTTTACTTACGAAATAACGCTTTTCGATAATCTCGGAGATACAAACAATGACAGTATGGTTGATGCGGTAGATGCTTCTTTCATACTTGAAACTTATGCTATTCTCTCTACCAGTGGAAATAATACACTCACCGACGAACAGAAAAAAATCTGTGATATAAATCATGACGGCGTTATAGACGCTGTGGACGCAACATATGTTCTTATATACTATTCGGAAGCCTCCACTAATGGTAAAGTAATATGGGAAAATCTGCTGGAAAGCTAAAAAACTATTGACATTTTCTGAAAAATATGATATGATGAATCTGTTATTATTTATAATGCAGATTTTAAAACAAGGAGTGTTTAGAAATGTACAATGATTTAATGGATTCTATCGGCTTTGTATCGCAGCATGACAGCGAAGTCGGAGAAGCTATGGCTCAGGAACTCGCACGTCAGCAGAGAAATCTTGAACTTATCGCAAGTGA
>JAIDCY010000030.1 GCA_029055625.1 Ruminococcus sp.
TAAGTGTTCTATACTCAATATTATGAGTGCATCTGTATTAATAAGATTTATTTTCTTTATTCGTATATCCTGTCATCTTCTGTTGGGGCTACATATCTGTGGGGGGGATATAAGGGTGGAAGAGTTATTGTATATCTAAATAATGTCAGGGGGGGAGGTATTATTCTTGTATTTTTTATGTAGTCTGTAAACCTGTATTGACTTAAAAGTTAGTATATGTTATAATTACAATAAACTTGTCTTTATTTCAATCTACGCCGATATTTCGCAATTGTTCTGCGTGTTATGTTTGTAATACGTTCAATATCGCTGTTATTAAGTCCTTTGTCTATCAGTTCCTTGATATTCTGAATATCTTCTTCTGTCTTTCGGTTATGTTTCCGATAATTTTTACTTTTATCAATGACGACAGCATCAGCATCAACGCCCTTTTCTTTAAACCTTTCAATAAGAAAATTTATCATTCGTTCAAGCGTTTTTATATTACAGTCAAGTTTACTTATACTATTGTATCGTGTTAAGTTATCAAAGAATATATATTCTTCATAATGCTGTGGTTCTGTATATTCATAGTCAAAGTCATCATATATAGGTGTATGGTATGCTTCAATCATGTCATCATCTCCTTTTTCTACGCCAAAGATTTCTGAATCGTCAATATCGTCATAATCGTCAAACATCTGTAAAACTCCTTTCATAAATATGTACATTAATTTTTTTAACGTACCTCATACTGATTTCAGGTAGTTTGAACAGGCTGATGTTGATTTCTGAAAAAAAAGTACGTATTTTCAAGCCTATAAACCATAGCGATAGTTGATAATATTTTCTTAACGCTCTGACATAAATATACAACGTCTTGAAGTAGTTTTTGAGGTTGATATGCCTGTATATCAGGTTCTTCATCTGTAATTTTAAGTTCTTTAAGTATTTATTAGGTACATTAGGTTCATAAATGTTTAGGTTCAGGGGGGTATACACATTTTGCAGGTTCCTATATTATATCCGGATAAGTTCATAAACAGGTTGTTACGAAAAAGCGATAATGTGTGCAACTGTGTAACAACGTGTGTAAGTGAGTATTACAAGTGAGTAACTGTGTAATTACACGTCCATATCTATTAAAACGTGTGAAACTGAGTAGGAGAGTGAGTAACATGGGTAATTATAAAACAACGTTCGGTCAGTGTATCTGCGGTGACGCAAAAAGTTTAATCAATGAACTTCAAGATAATTCTGTAGACCTTTTCATAACATCACCACCGTACCCTCTTATAAATCCTAAAGAGTACGGTAACGAAAGTCAGGATAATTACAATAACTGGCTGTTGGAGTTTGTCAGGTTAATGATTCCAAAACTAAAGCCAACAGGTAGTATTGTTATTGACTTCGGTACTTCATATCTTAAAAACAAGCCATGTTATAATATTTACTCCTTTGAATTGCTTGTCAGAATGGTAAAAGAGTTCAATCTTAACCTATGTCAGCCGTTCTACTGGTATAATCCATCAAGACTGCCCTATCCGTCAATGTATGTATGTCGGCGTAAAATCAGGGCTAAAGACAATGTAAACAATTTATGGTGGCTGTCGCCTAATGCAAGTCCAAAAGCCGATACAACTAAAGTCTTAAAGCCTTATTCAAAATCTATGAAAAAATTCTTCCGCAAAAAAAGTCCGACAGATACGTCATTTCAAAAAAATAAAGGTGCTTTGCCAAGCAACCTCTTAGAAATAGCCAATGCCAATAATAAAAGTCAGTACCTGCAAGCCTGCCGTAGTTTAGACATCAAGTACCACCCTGCACGCTTTCCTACTGCTCTGCCGGAATTTTTTGTAAAGTTCCTTACTGACGAAAACGATTTAGTAGTTGATATTTTCGGTGGTAGCAACACAACAGGTTATGTATGTGAATCATTAAAACGTAGGTGGAAGACTTTTGAAATCAATCTGGAATATGTAGCAACAAGTGCATTTCATTTCATCAGTGACATCAACAACGCCAAACTCTGTTATGATACGATAATAAACAGTGACATAACTGTTGATATATCAATATTTTAAAATAGTCTTCATTTCGTGACTGTATGTCATTGAGATGAGGACTGTTTTTTTTCAATTATTTTGTGCATTTTTTATTTTAATATTGTCATATTATGGATATTTTTAGTCAATAAAGAGATTTGTTTATTTTTAATAAAAAAGGGCTTGCTTTTTTTTTTGTTATACTTGTTGTAGCTTCAATAAAGTAAAAATTCAAGGAGGTTTACATGAAAACCAAAAAATTAATCGCTATGGTAATGGCTTTCTGTATAATCGGCAGTGCTGTGCCGTTCACATCTGCAAACGGTACTGTACCGGCTGACTGTTCAATTACAGCTTATGCTGCTACAAAAGAAGACAATTTTAGGGACATGAAAACAGAAGACGGTCTCGTTTTTGAACTGTACTACACATATGAAAAGCAAAATGAAGAGATAATCAAAGAAAACGGTAGCAAGGTTATTTCATCTTACAACCTTATCAAATCCCTTGACAAGATAATCGTTACAGGATATAAAGGAGATTCCGATAATCTGATTGTCCCTGAAACCATTACAGTATCACAACTTGACGGACTGAATGAACAATTACGTATTTCGGATTCTCTTAAATTATCAGACGGAATTGTTGTTAAAGTAACTGAAATAAAAACTCAAGCCTTTTTGCATTCAAAAATTTCATCAGCGGATATTCAGGCTAAAATAACAACATTACCTAAGCAGGTTTTCACTGGAAGTAGTTTACAATCCATAAATTTACCTGAAACTCTTACTACTATCGAAGGCGGTGCTTTTTCAGGTACAGGTCTTGACGAAATAATTATACCTGATAAAGTAAAAAAAATAGACTACAGTGCTTTTGCAAACTGCCAAAATCTTGCATCTGTAATCCTCCCTGATAGTGTAACATCTATAGGAATTTCGGCTTTTGAAGGTTGTTCAGCACTTACTTCAATAAATATGCCTGCTTCTCTTCAGACTATCGGAAATTATGCATTTGAAAACTGTAAAAATCTTGACGGCATAAAATTTACCGGCAAAAATCTTACAAGTATCGGCGATTATGCATTCAGACACTGTAAAGCACTAAGCAAAATGGAACTGCCTGAAGGTCTTCAGACAATAGGCGTAGAGTGTTTCAGTGACTGTACAGGTATAACAACTCTTACTATGCCGTCCACTCTCACAACTATAAAAAATGATGCATTTCATGATTGTACAAAAATAAAGTCGATAATTCTTCCAGAGGGCGTTGACAGTATAGGTGAAGATGCATTTTTTAACTGTTCTTCTGCCGAAAAACTTTCACTTCCGTCAACTCTTGAAATAATTGGTGTAAGAGCATTTAGTGGTTGCGGAAAGATTCAGGAAGTAACTATCCCTGAAAAGATAGAAACTATTCCGGACGAGGCATTCAAAAACTGTACTTCACTCAAAAAGGTAACTCTTAAATCAGGTGTTACAAATATAGGCTATATGGCATTCTGTGGCTGTGATAATCTTCTTGAAGCTGTTCTCCCCGAAACTCTTACTGTAATCGGTGACGGTGCATTTCAGGGTTGTTCTTCAATAAAAAATCTGACGTTCCCTAAAAATCTTGAAACAATTTCTGCCAGTGCATTCAGTGGCTGTACTGCTCTTACATCTGTTGATATACCTGATACCGTAACAGTTCTTGGTGCAAGTGCGTTTAATGGTTGTACTTCACTTTCACAAGTAACTCTGCCCTCAACTATAGACACAATACCAGCAAACTGTTTTGAACATACTGCTCTATCATCTATTTCAATTCCTGACAATATTAAAACTATAGGAGATTATGCATTTGCTACCTGTGATAGTCTTACAGACGTATATGTTCCTGATTCTGTTACAAGTATAGGCGTTAAAGCGATAGGCTGGCGTGGTATGGGTTCAGCAAATGTCAGTCTTGGCTGGAGCGTAAACGAAAATACAACTATTCACGGTTCAAAAGGTTCTACCGCTGAAAAATACGCAGAAGAAAACGGTATAAAATTTGCGGTAGCGGAATACACAACCGGTGATGCCAATAAAGACGGTTCTGTAAATATTGCCGATGCTGTTTTGCTTCAGAATTACATTTTAGGTAACAGGACAATATCAGAAAATCAGTTAGCACTTGCCGATTTAAGCGGTGACGGTCTTGTAGATTCGTTTGACATGGTACTTATCAGAAAAAAACTCATAGAAAAATAATGTTAAAACATCTCATAAATCAGCGATGAGAGTTTTATATAGGGGTAAATTCCGTTGGTGTAACGGACAAATCAGAAAAAACCTTCACTTTAAACAGTGGAGGTCTTTTCTTTATCCTTGTACCGTCTGCAACGGTACTGTAATGTCGAAACAGGGATTTTTGTATGTACGTGTAGTTGATTCCAACTCATTGTAGCTTTTAATTCTATAAGTTCATCATCTGTATAAATATGCTTCTCTGTCACTTTCAACTTGTCAAGTCCGTGTATCTCGGTTTTAAGTTCGTCAATGTTCTTCTCAAGATTTTTAAAATTCCTTTCAATGTCAACATTATTATTCGACAAGTAGTTTACCATTGTCTTGCATAACTTATAATTTTCCCTGCACAGCTGTACTATCAGGTCAATTTTATTATTCTCATCATTCATAAATTCCACCCTCCACCCTTATCAGATTCAATATTCTCAAACTTAATAAATCTTAATAAAAACACCCTCTATTTCCACTCTGGATACCGTTTTAACTCACTCAAACCCATTCCGACTATACCAACCTTATTAAAATACCCACCCCTTAAAACCCCATTTCTGTTCCATTTTATAAAATTATCTTATTTTTACTAATTTGTTTTGGCAATAATTTCTCAATAAATTATTATCATTTTTTGAGAAAATAACTTTTAATATCGTGTCGTTTGCACTAAACCTGTATACACAACTAATAGAAGCTACCAGTGCATCTGTACTATTGCTACTGTTTTTATTGAGTACTTTAAAGCAATTAAAGTCCACAATTTGCTTTTTTAACTTTTTTGGGCATATCTTATTAAATTTTGAAGCTTTCATTTTTCGTCACCTTTACTGATTTAAAAAAAAATCAGTTCCTTTCTTTTTTCAAGATATTGTAAACGGTAGCCCTGCTTACTTTCAAGCGTTTTGAGGCTTCTGTCACTGTAATTGTCTTATTGGTTATACCTGCTATAATTGCTCTTAGTTGTTCCTCGTTGTACTTGTTCGGCTTACGTCCTGTATATTTGCCCTGATTCTTTGCTATCTCGATTCCCTCTCTCTGTCTTTCCAATAAATTCTGTCGTTCAAACTCGTTGATAGATGCTATCAGGTTCAACATAAGCCGTCCGGTAGGAGTACTTGTGTCAAAGTTTTCCTTAATGCTTACAAGTTTTACTTTCTTACGTGCAAGCCCCTCTATAATCCTGAGTAAATCAACTGTACTTCTGCTTAACCTGCTCCAGTCCATAACGTAAATGGTGTCGCCCTCTCGTACGAACTCAAGCATTTCCTTTAACTTAGGTCTGTCAGTGTTCTTGCCGGAAATCTTTTCACTAAACCACTTGTCTATCTTATAAACGTTCAATGCCTGTACCTGTCTTTCGGGATTCTGTTCAACTGTCGATACCCTTACATATGCAACATTCAAATTGCATCACTCCTTTCAAATTTTCTAACTTGTCCTGTTACAAGCATATCTTTCACCACCTCCTTTAATACTATATATTTTGAGTATACCTATTTTTTACAACGTCATTGTATAAAATTTAAGTTACTTTCTTGACATAATTTACACATGATTTTACATATCAAATATAAATCATCCTACTACATATGCACTTAAACAGGCATAAACTAAATTTCGCATATGTACCGTAAAATAAAAATGTCAGTGATTTTTACTCACTGACTTTTTCCAACTTATTTTAACCTTACCAAATAAATATCATCAAGCGTACATCGTCCCATACAAAGTTCAAGCATATCAATTTCACGATATGTCTTTAAATTATTAGTTCTCAGTATATCCGCAATATTCTGCCTGTCCTTAGGTATAATCCCGTCTTTCACCCACAGTAAAGAGAGTTCGGGGTCGAGTTCCATTCTGCCATTAGTCATAAACCGGTGTATCATAGCCGGTGGATTGTCTTTTTTCATTTCCTCATACGTACACCGGAATTTTATACGAAACTTAGCCATTTTATCACTGTAATAAAGCGTTCCCCATATGTAGTCTTTTCCTCTGCGTGTACTTTGGATAATGTATTCTCTCATATAATAATGCCTCCGTCCAATAATTTTCCATACCGATAATCAAGTGCTGTTCTTATTATTTCCTGATGCTCTTTTGAAATAACACGTCCCATACCGTAAAAAATTTTCTTGTATACATCATCATTAAGTCGTGGAAGTTTATACTGTCTGCTTACGTTTTTCAGATTGTTGTCAAGATAAATACTGCCAACAAAATTATTTGCAGTTACTTTACTTTTATAGTCCCAATTCTGCATAAGCTGAGTGTTATCGCCATATTCATAAGTCAATGCTCTGCCATTATCAAATATCGGTGACGGTGTAACCGTTATTATCATAAATCAATTCAATATTATGTCCGTGTCTGTCTACGTTCATTATAAGATAGTCAAACAAAAACACATAGTCAAGATATTCCTGTAAGCCTATTCTACGGCAATAATCAAGTGGTATTTCATACTTTGACTGTCGGTTTGTAAGGTAATCCGTTATAAGTGGAATAACAGTACAGCCTTTTCTTACGTAGTTCAGGCTTTTTGCAACATAAGTTATGTATTCCTTATCATCAATGTTTATAACCGCCAAATCTCCTGTATACTTCAAAACCGGAAAGCCAAGGCAATCCCCTAATCTGCTTGCAATTACTTCAATAGCTGTCTCGCAACCTGTAAAACGTCCCATTCTGAAATCAGACAGTTTATAATAATATTTTTTACTGCCAAAAACATATTCAGATTTCAGGTAAGTCCCACCCGATGACGAACTACTATAATTCCATTGCAAAAATCTGTAATCTTTCATGTCCAACGCCTCCTGTTTAAATATTATAACACTTTTCAAAGTCGATTTCAAGATTATTTACTATCAAATTATCATTCCCTTTTTTACAACTGTATGTACCGTACTTTTTGAAATGCCGAATTTTTTCGCAGTAGCCCTTACAGTTGACTTGTTTTCTATTATGTACTGTCCGAGTATTACTGCCCGTTGGTCAGGTAGCTGTTTCAACATTATGCTTATCACTCCTTTGATGTTCAGCGGTTCTTTAAATTTATATGCGGAAAAAACTTTAAAAAGAATTAATAATACATATCCTGTTGACACGATACAAGAAAAATGTTATAATATTACGTAAAAAGAGGTGATTTATTATGTCAGTAAGCGAAAATATAAGTATTCTCGTTGAAATAATAAAAGCTATTGAAAACAATCCCACCGGTGACATAATGTGTCTTATGCTTGATGCCGTCGAGACAGTAGCAGAAAATATAAACTCTACACCGCATCACGTCGAAAGAGTACTTAATGACGTTATAACCGGTGGCGATATGCGTTATAATTTAGTCGATTTCAGCCGGATTGTTTCCGATTATCTCCGGACTGGTGACAAAATACCGGTCAAAGAATTACTCATGAAAAATATACAATCCGATTCTGATATTGAATACGTCAATAACTGGTACGCAAAATAAAAGCCGTCCTGCTCCGGAAAGCATAACGGCTTTTAATTTATCTTTTTTCTATCGGAAATTCCACAATAAATGACGAACCTTTCCCGACTGTACTTTCTACACGTATATTTCCATTATGATACATTACCCCATGTTTTACTATCGACAAGCCTAATCCCGTACCCTTTATCTGTCGGGAATGGCTTTTGTCCACACGGTAGAATCTTTCAAAGATACGGTTAATATGTTCCGGTGGTATGCCCATACCGTCATCACTGACCGTTACTAATATTTTAGTAGGTATATGCGATACTTTTACTTCAACGTGTCCGGAATCTTTATTATTATACTTTATCGCATTATCGCAGAGGTTATATATTATCTCGTCAAGTACCGTCCTGTTACCTGTCAGTTCGATGTGTTCTCCGGTCAGACTTAATTCTATGTTTTTTTCGTCCGCACTATGTCGTAATCTGTCTATGACCTTCTCCGCCAGTACGTACAAATCTGTACCGGTATCATCACGAGGTACGGAATTTTCGTCGAGTTTCGATAGTGATACTATATCATTTATCAGTATTATCAGTCTTTCCGCTTCGCTCCGGATATTCTGTACAAAATTTCCGGTATCCTCAGGCTTTACTATTCCGTTTACCAGCATATCGGATATACCGTATATCGTCGTGAGTGGCGTTTTCAGTTCGTGCGAGACGTTAGATGTAAATTCACGTCGCATAGTTTCTAACTGTTGTCTTTCCGTAACGTCAAGAATAAATACCACTATTCCGTTGACGGTATCCGTTATATTCGACGGACTCGCTATAATTTCCCTGTCACCGCCGGAAGTCTTAAGAATACAGGTTGAATTTCTCCCACCCATTGCATCCTGAATACAACGCCGGAAAATTTCCGTATTATTTAACAGATATATACTATCACCTGCTCCGACGTTCTCCGTACCGAGTAGCTTTAACGCTCCGGTGTTACAGGACAATATATTTGTTTTCGGGTCTGCGATTACAATTCCTTCCGACATATTTTCCATTATCAGACTTAACTGCTCCCTGCCACTTTGTACCTCGTTACTCTGTCGACGTATTTTACCTTTCTGCAGGCGTATCTTGTTTATAAGTGGGATTATCTCCGAATAGTTTATTTTCGGATTATCCGGATTTACTTCTACAAGCGGACGTGTTATTTTCCGTGACCGCCTTAATGCCGATACTATCCCTATAAGTACCGATACCGTAAATATACCGATATTCATTATAATATCGCCGTCAAATAAGTTTATCAGTACTATTGTTACCGCATTTGTTATGATTGCGGTAAATAATATACTATTAAATATCTTTTGAGTCATTAATATTATCCTCCGCCTTATATCCTACTCCTCGTATCGTCTTTATGATGTCTCCGCTCCTGCCCAGTTTTGACCTCAACGTCCGTATATGTACGTCTACCGTCCGGCTCTCTCCGGAAAAGTCATACCCCCATATCTTCCTCAATAACGTATCCCTTGAAAAAACTTCGTCCCTGTTCTTTACCAACCACAACAACAATTCATATTCCTTCAGTGTCAGATTGATTTTCACGCCGTCCGCTATTACCTCGTGTCTCGATGGGTATATTCTTACGCTCCCGACCCTTAACTCTACGTTTTCAATGTTTTTTACCGTCGTACGCCTCAGAAGTGCCTTTATCCGTGACAGCAGTTCCATAATCCCGAACGGTTTTGATACGTAATCATCCGCTCCGCTGTCGAGACCCTCCACTTTATCGTATTCCGTATCTTTTGCCGTCAGCATTATTACTGGTAATCTGTTCGTCGTATCGTCTGAACGTATCCGCTTCAGTATCGTTAATCCGTCCTCTTCCGGTAACATGATGTCAAGTAAAATAAGTTCCGGAATTTTCCTGTCCATCGCATGCCAGAACTCTGACGGTACTTCAAAACTTTCCGTTTCAAATCCGGAATTATTCAACGCATACGTTACAAAATTTCTTATCCCTGAATCGTCCTCAAGAAAATATATCATAAATAATAACCGCCTCCCGACTAAAAAAATACCTCTGATATATAGTATACGTTTTTTTGTCGGGAAATGCAAGAATTTTAAAAAAAACTGCCGTACATGAAAGTACAGCAGTTATATTTTATTAAAATTCAAAATACATCATATTTTCGTCGTGATGTGTATCATGTTCTTCTTCGTCATGGTGTGAATTATTATGAGAATAGTTTACAACAGAATCATATGGGAGTGTTTCTTGCGGAATTTCTACCAGTTCAGAATTATCAGCTTCACCTATTATATCTTCTTCGTCATCTTGAATCCATACGCCGTCTGAATCTTCGGTTTCTTCTTCTACCTGTATTTCAGTTTCAACTTCTGTTTCGGTTTCCGTTGTAACTTCTACGGTTTCTACAGGCTGTTCATAAGTAAATGCTGAATCGTCGTCAAATCCTCCGAAGTCGTCATATATTTCTTCGTAATCATTAGTATCGTACAAATCCATATTCAGAAAACCTGCTCCCTCTTCTGCGAGTTCTTCCGTAAATCCAATCTTTATAAGTATATCATTTACGAAATCTTTCATTTTATCCTCTGGGATATAGTCGGCAAGTTCCGGTTCGGAGTTCATAGCGTCACTTATTATGAATGCTCCGTCTTTACTCGGCATACTCGGAGAACTTGCCCCATTTACCGCCATATTAAGCGTAAGTGTTCCGTAATCTTTACCGTCAAAATTTATATTGTATGATATATCCTGTGAATTGCCGTCGGAAGTGAAATCAACGTGTACAGGGTCAATATACGGTATTATGAAGTTCATACCGGCATTTATGTATCCGTTTTCCTCGTTCACTACCTGATAATCCGTAAACTCTACCGATACTTCCTGATTATCTGCCATTATATCGAGATTTCCGCTATATTTTCCGTTATTTTCGTCGGCGTACAGTTCAAGGCTTACTTCTTTTGAATTGTTCTCGGAAACGTAAAATTCACCACGTACTTTTTCGCCGTCCTTACCCATTACGCAGAATAATTCGTCGTCATCCTGGATAAACTTTATACCTCTTATGTCTCCGTTAGGGTCTATGTAAGTATTCAACGTCACCGTATCGTTACCGTGTGGTGCGTTCTCCGACAACTCTTTCAGTACGTCGTCGAGTTCGGAATTATATTCGTCTTCCGTACAAAGTCCCATTTCATTTACGGCGATTCTCTTTATTGTACTGTCGTTTTTCAGTTCGGTTACAAAATCCGTCGCAATTGCTATTATATCCGCTTCCGTGAAATCCGACGATATAACCGTATATTCTACCGAAATATCGCATATATCAACGATTTCTTTCTTCTCTATCTCGACATCCTCTACCGCTTTATTCCATACGTCGGTATACCTTACTATTATATCCTCTAACTCTTCCGGCGTAAGATAACTTACTATATTTCCCTTGCCTTTCAAGTCGTCGAGATTTACGCTGTCGCCTAACGCCATACATAACCACTGTTCCGTAAGTTCAGGGACTCTCAGGAAAAAATCGTAATTTTCAGCGTTGAAAGCTATATCACCGTCAATCAGGTTCTGACCGTTCCATGTTGCGAAAATATTTCCGGCTATCGAATTATCCTTTACGTCCGCATTTCCGCCGATTGAAATTTCACTGAGATTATCAATTATACTGATAAGATTGTTTTCGTCTCCGGAGCTGGAATTTCTATCGCCGACAAGTTCCGTAATCAAATTATCCTTTACCTCGTCGCTGATTGCGTAATTCAGTGACATTGACATATTCTGTCCGTTTTCCGTCTTACTCTTTGCCTTGGCGTACTTTTCCTTTACGTCAGATGCGATATTCTTTGAATTTTCACCGATTACCCATGAATAGTAGTTTTCCGGCTTCATTATCCTTAAATTTACCTGATTCTTTACAAAATCAGATAAATTATATACCGCCGTACCTCCGCCGATTATCGCAACCGCTGTTATACCGCTTATTATCGCTATTTTCTTACCTTTTTTTCCTGATACTCTTTCAACACCTGTTACAGAAGTATCAAAATTATCAAAATTGTTCCTATCAGACATTTCTTTTGCCCTCCTTGAAAACGGGTCTGTCATAAAAATTATTTACATTAATCATTATATCATATGACAGCCGGTTTGTCAATGGAAATCTCCATAATTTAATCAATTTGTATTTAATATGTAATTTTTTACAGATTGAATTTATATTTTTTTCATGTTATAATATACAAGGGGTGGCAATCCATGAAAATTACAGAAATTCACACAAAATGCAAAAAACAGATAATTTCCGGCATCAGCTCTGAATATGACTTCATTTTCTTTATGTTCCGTACGCCTGTTACTTACAGAAATTCCGGTGAAAAAATACATTTCACAAGCAATTCCGCCGGAGTATTCAGTCGGGGAAATATTCCCGATTTCCTGCCGGAAAAAAAACATTCCCTTATTTTCGATTACGTCGGCTTTCAAACCTCTTCTATCGATAAACAGTATATGTTATCCATGAACATACCGTTAAATACTCTCGTACCGGTCTATGACGATTCCGTCATAAAAAATACTATTAATTCAATGCGGAATCAGTTTTCATATAGTGGCATTTACCGTAACGAATTTATGGAACTTTCCGTTAAAATTCTCCTCGTATCGCTCTGTGAAATAGTGGTACGTGAAAGTCAACCCGATATTCTCCACTATGACCGCTTAAAAACTTTACGGCGTGAAATTATTGAAAATCCTACTAAACCTTGGAACATCAAAGATATATGCTATCAACTCAATATCAGCAGAACCTATTTTCACCGGTTATATAAACAGGCTTTCGGCGTGACCTGTATGCATGATGTCATAGAAAAACGTCTGCAATATGCCTGCGAACTCCTTAAAAATACAGATTTGTCTATCAGTGAAATTGCGGAAAAATGCGGTTACGAAACAGATTCCTATTTTATGCGACAGTTCAGACAGTTCCGAAACTGTACGCCTTCGGAATACCGGAAAAAATCGAGATACTAAAACAGGAGCTTTTTTATATAAGCTCCCGTTTCTTTTTAACCGTAATTCTTCGCTATCCGATAATCCACCGCACCGGTAAAGGCATCATACATTATATCCTCATTATCTGTATTCATTACGAGATACGAATTTTTATAAAATAACGGTATAAATCCGTAACCGTCAAGTATTTTGCTTTCCTGCTTACAATAACAATCTACCAGTTCCGAAACGTCCGAACATTTCCGGATTTCTTCCGTCAGTCTCTTTCCGTTTACCGAGTATTCAAGGCTTTCATTTCCGGCAAACTGTTCTATTACCGACAGTCCACTATTGAAATCTGCTTTTAATGGATAAAGTGCTATTCCGTAATCCCTGTTGGCTATACGCTTTTCAAACTCCGTCGGCGTTACCTCTTCTATGCCGACGTATACACCTATGGCATCGTACCACTGTTCTGACAGTTTATTCAGATATTTTGCGTCTATACTTCCGGCGGATACGAGTATCTTTATATCCTCGAATATTTCCGTCTGTAACTCCGCCTCCGCTACTGACAGGCATCTTTCCGCCTCGGAAATACCGTAAAAACCGTACTGCCTGTCAGATACGAGTTCCCTGTAACTCCTTCCGAGCAGGCTTATCGCCGGTGGAATTACTCCGTAGGCTATTGATATATCTTTTTCGCTGTCGTCAAGTATCTTATCCCTGTCAATCGAAAATGCCAACGCCTTACGCATACTGAGGCTTGAAAAATATCTGTCCTCGGAATTGAATACAAGTCCTAAAGTCGTTGCACATGATGACGTTATTATATTTTTTTCGGTATTTATTCCGTCAATGTTATCCGTCGTGAAACACTCTATATCACCGGTACGGAACATATTTCTTATATCGGTTTCGTCGGATTCTATCGTGAAATTCAGAAATGACGGTATTATAGGGTTGGTCTCGTTACTGTTGACGGCGTTCTTTTTCATGTAAAGTATATTGTTTACTCCGTACGGGTCATAAAACCATTGACGCACAAAAAATGAACCGTTCGACATTACAGACCTGTCGTCAAGTCCATAACGTCCCTTCGTCGAGTAGAAAAACTCCCTGTTACACGGATACGCCGGACTTGTCGCCAGTAATCCTAAAAATTCCGCACTCGGATAATCAAGCGATATATTAAGTGTATAGTTGTCTATTGCTATTACTCCGGCGGTTTCCGGTAATGCCTTGTCCGCAATTATATTACTGCCGTTTCTTATACAGGAAAAGTCATCGGCATACGGAGATTTCATAGCAGGGTCGAGAATACGCCGTAACGCAAATACGTAATCATGTGCGGTTACGGGGAAATATTCGTCATCGTCAATGTAATCGTCATCGTTTTTATCGAAAAACCAGTAGTTATCACGTCGCAGATTAAACGTATAGTCGAGACCGTCCGGCGATATACTGTAACTCTCGGCGTTACAACACGTAATATTTCCGTACGTATCCACCGTCAGCAGTCCGCTGTACAGATTTTTTATAATCGTCTCCGCTGAAGAATCAGTAGCGTATTGTGGGTCAAGACTTTTCGGATTTCCTAAAATTGTAACGTCATACATATGCCCCGAACCGTCGCCCCTGTCAGTATTTCCACATGAAAACAATCCGACTGTAAATATCATGCAGACTATCATTATCAATTTTTTCAAATCTATCTCCGTTCTTTCAGACTATCAGCGTACTTTTACCGTAACTATAAAGCCGTCCTGATTATTTCCGGAAATCTCGTAATCACCAGTCACCGGTAATCCGATTTCTGTCTCTTTCTCCTCACCTGCTCCGACGTAATACACTTTATACAGGCTTGTACCTGACGAAATTTCAAGAGGTTTGTTTATAGTATATGTTTTCAGTTTTTCAATATACTCCTCAAGACAAAGATTATTCTGTTTCATATACGTTGCGTGCGGAACTCCGACATATCGGTAAGTCTGCGTTCTTGCCCGTTCGTTTGTATAAACTTCCTTTCCCTCCGGATAGCGTACCACAAATCCGTAATCCGCTGAATGTTCGTCAATCCATGCGTATATACCGGTCGGCGAATAGTAGCCCGAACCTGAACCGTCCGCCGGAAATACTCCCATATCAAAACTTCTGCCGGTGTGATAATCCGAAAATCCACTCATGACCCCTGATATGCCGTCGTTATAACGCTGTGCCTGGTCATCTGCTGAACGGTATCCGCCTATTACCACTATATCCGTATTATACTGGCTCTCCGCAAATCCTTCCATTAACTCGTTAAGATGTTCTATTACTTCCTCATCGAGACACACTACAAGGTCACTCACTCCGTAATACTGTGTACTGATATGGTCGTAAAGCGTTACTATATTTGTATCCTCTTCCGGAAAATGATATATATTATTTCCGTTTACCGTTATCAGATTTCCGCTGTAAATTTTTTCCGTATCAAGCGGAACTTCCGCATATCCTGTCGGGAGCGGTTCTTTTTTGGTGGTAACCGTTGTTGTAGTAGTTTCAGTAGTGGTAGTTGTTGTAGTGGTCTGTGTTGTAGTAGTGGTGGTTGAAGTAGTAGTTGTCGTCGTCGTGACCTCTTCCGTAGTTGTTACGCTTTCCGCCGGTGATGTTGTAGTGGTTTCCGTATCCGATACGCTTGTATCATCCGGAGTGTCTCCCTTTTTAAGTATTCCCTTTACGCACGAAGTTATGACAACTACAAGCACTATCAGCGAAAGCAATACAGCAAATACTCTGTCATAACGCAATCTGTATTTTCTTTTCTTACGTCGTTTATCTCCTTTATCCATAATTTTCTATATCTCCTTTTTTCTTTGATATTCTAAATTATATCATATTTTTTACTGATTGTAAAGTATTTTTCACACACGACTTGCAAAAAAAAACAGGTCTCCGGATAAAAAGACCTGTCTTTATTCAGAATCATTTGAGTGTGAGTGCGTACTTCGTCTTTTCTACTATATTTTCCGCAGAAAGTCCGAATTTTTGCAGTAAATCAAGAGCAGGTCCGGAATAGCCGTATACATCATTTACGCCGATTTTTACTACCGGTACAGGACAGCATTCAGTTACAGCTTCCGCAACTGCTGAACCAAGTCCGCCTATTATACTATGCTCTTCTGCCGTGACCATTACGCCGGTATCTCTCGCACACTGACATATCAATTCCTTGTCAAGCGGTTTGATTGTATGGATATTTACCACTCTTGCGGAAATTCCTTCCGCTTCAAGTACTTTCGACGCTTCCAGTGCTTCATTTACCATTAATCCGGTTGCAACTATTGTTACATCTTTTCCGTCACGCATTACAACACCTTTTCCGAGTTCAAATTTATACGTTTCCCTGTCGTTTATTACTGGTACTGCAAGTCTGCCGAATCTCATATATACAGGACCGTCAAACTCTACCGCACATCTTACCGCCTGACGTGCTTCAACATCGTCGCACGGATTTATAATAGTCATACCTGGTATCGTCCGCATTAATGCTATATCTTCGTTACACTGATGCGTTGCACCGTCTTCACCTACCGATATTCCGGCGTGTGTAGCTCCTATTTTTACGTTCAGGTGCGGATATCCGATTGAATTTCTTACTATCTCGTATGCTCTTCCGGCGGCGAACATCGCAAACGTACTCGCAAAAGGTATCTTTCCACAAGTTGCAAGTCCGGCAGATACGCCCATCATATTAGCTTCCGCTATGCCACAATCGAAAAATCTTTCCGGATACGCTTTCTTGAAAACAGCGGTCTTTGTAGCGGCGGCGAGGTCTGCATCAAGTACTACGAGATTATCATATTCTTCTGCCAGTTCTTTCAGAGTTTCGCCGTAACTCTCACGGGTTGCCTTTTTTATTACTTCTGACATCTTTTTCAATCCTCCAATTCTTTCAACTGTGCATTAAGTTCTGACATCGCCTGCTCGTACTGCTCTTTATTCGGGGCTGTACCGTGCCAGCCTACCTGATTTTCCATGAATGATACGCCTTTTCCTTTGACAGATTTCTGTATTATCGCTACTGGTTTATCCGTAACAGATTCCGCTTCCGTAAATGCACGGTCTATATCGTCGAAATCGTGACCGTCCATAGTTATGACGTGCCAGCCGAAAGCCTCGAATTTATCGGTAATCGGTTCAGGTGAACACACTTCCGTAATAGCACCGTCAATCTGTAAGCCGTTATTATCGACGATTGCGACAAGATTAGTCAGATTGTAATGTGCGGAAAACATACACGCTTCCCATACCTGACCCTCTTCTATCTCACCGTCTCCCAGTATCGCATAAACTTTATACGCTTTATTATCGAGTTTTCCGGCAAGTGCCATACCACACGCTACAGATATTCCCTGTCCGAGCGAACCGCTTGACATATCCACGCCGTTTATATTTATGCATGGGTGTCCCTGTAAAGCAGAACCTATATGCCGAAGTGTCTTCAGATCTTCCTCCGGAAAATAACCTTTCTGTGCGAGTACCGCATATAATGCCGGTGCGGTATGACCTTTTGAGAGTACAAGCCTGTCACGGTCAGGGTCTTCTGGATTCTGTGGGTCAATATTCATTTTATTATAGTAAAGATACGTCAGCGTGTCGCTTATCGACAGTGACCCCCCCGGATGTCCCGATCTGGCGTTATAAGTACCCTCTATAACACCCATTCTTACTTTGCAGGCTTTTCTCTGCAAATCCTTTTTCTTAGATGCGTCCATGATAACCTCCACATATTTTTATTTTACGGTCTTTTTACCGTTTTTCTCATTACATTTTTCTATCACATATTCTATCAGTTCAGATACTGCACCAGTATTATTTGTATTCTCAAGTACTATATCCGCTACTGCCTTTACGCTTTCCTGTGCATTTGCCGGACATACTCCTATATCTGCGGTCTGTATCATTTCCCTGTCGTTATCGAAATCTCCTATCGCTATAAACGTGCAGTCTTCCATTCCCGACAATTTTCTATACTCCCCTACCGCCGAACCTTTACTTATATTATGCGGTAACATCTCTATGAAAATTTCGGATGACTTTACAAAATCTACTTCCTTATAATCCTTTCCGGCAATTATTTCTTCCATTACTGGTATTTCTTCCGGCGACATCGCAAACAGTACCTTTAACCAGCCGTCATCAGTTATTTCCTGTAAATCCGCATATACCGGTGATATTCCGCATATATCAGTATGGCGTTGCTGATAGTAATTGTTACGGAATACATAAGTTCTGTCTGTCTTCAGAATCTCACCACCTGTAGACGGCATAGCTTCAAGAAGTTCTGATGTTATTTTCCTTGCACTATCCGGCAGATACTCCGCATACAGAATTTTTTCCGTCTGATAGTCATATATTATCCCACCGTTATACATTATTACAGGTATCCGCAAATCAAGCATTTTCCTGTACTGTTCAAACGATTCAAGCGTTCTGCCTGTAGATACCGTGAACTTCCCACCGAGTGATACGAATTTCTCTATCGCCTGACGGTCTTTTTCCGTTATCTTCTTCTCCGAGTTTAACAGTGTACCGTCCATATCTGACATTATCACTATCTTTGTTATATCTTCAAACAATTCTCTCACCCCATTTTATCAAGTTTATCAAGAATTTTCCGGAAATAATCGGGTAATTCGCTTGTAAATTCCATGTATTCTTTTGTAGTCGGATGTACAAATCCTATTTTCCGTGCGTGCAGGCACTGACCGTCTAAATTCTTATACGCTTTACCGTATACGTCGTCACCAAGTACGGAATGTCCGATATACGCAAGATGTACCCTTATCTGATGTGTACGTCCGGTCTCAAGGCGGAGTTTTACGTGTGCATATCCGGCGTACTGTCTTATTACCGTATAGTGCGTTACCGCATGGCGTGAATTTTCCGTAGTTACGCACATTTTTTTACGGTCTGTCTTGTGTCTGCCTATCGGAGCTTCTATAGTACCGGTAGTATCCCTGAAATATCCGCTTGCAATTGCTTCGTATTCTCTCGTGAAACTGTGTTCTTTTATCTGCTCCGCAAGTCCGATATGTGAACGGTCATTTTTTGCAACTATCAGCAATCCGCTTGTGTTCTTATCTATACGGTGGACTATCCCAGGGCGGATAACTCCGTTTATTCCGGAAAGACTATCTCCGCAATGATACAACAACGCATTTACAAGCGTTCCGTTATAATTTCCGTGTGCCGGATGTACTACCATTCCTTTCGGCTTATTCACTACCAATAAATCATTATCTTCATAGACTATTTCAAGCGGTATGTTTTCCGGTAAGGTATCCATATTCTGAGGTTCGGGAATCTCTATCACTACAACGTCACCCGATTTCAGCTTATAATTCTTGTTTATTGTCTTTCCGTTTACAAATACTTTTTTTCTTTCAATAAGTCCCTGTACACCTGAACGTGTAAGCCCTTCAACGTTTCCGGTCACAAATATATCTACTCTTTTCCCGACTTCTTCCGGTCTGACGTAAATTTCCATACTTTCAGACATCTTTTTCCGCCTCCTGTCGTGATTTTTCTATTTTCGGGTCTATGAAAATACTATAAATCAACAGAAGTACAAACGCTACCGTCACGCATATATCCGCAACATTGAATATCGCAAAATCAAATAACTTTATCTCGAACATATCCACAACGTATCCCATACGGATACGGTCGATAAGATTTCCGATTCCTCCAGCTATAAATAATCCCGTCGCAACGTTCAATATCTTTGACCTCTTCAATGTCGCAAACATAAACACTATTCCGGCTATTATAACAAGTGACGTGAACCCTATCAGAAACCATCGCTGTCCTGCCATACTGCCGAATATCGCCCCTCTGTTTTCAAGATACGTCAGGTCTATTACCTTTAAATCGCCGAAATGTATGAAATCCATACTCCCTGCCGGTTGAAGTACGTCTACCGCCCACTCCTTTACAAACTGGTCGGCTGTTACAAGCACTCCTATCATTACAACAAGAAAAACTACCATTTAATTTCCCTCTCAACAAATACTGCCCGCCGACGTTCAGACAGCAGGCAGTATAACATAATTATACCTCGACAGCTATCACACATCTCTGACAGAGTGTCGGGTGTTCGTGATTTTCGCCGACGTACTTCGAGTAACACCAGCATCTTTCACACTTTTCACCCTCTGCCTTCTTAACTTCAAATCTGGTTTCACCGTCTGAATTTTCAACAGCAACGTCCGATACTATCAGTATCTCCGTAAGCTGTTCCGCAAGGGTACTATACTTTTCGTAATCGTCTCCGGTAGCCTTTATCACTATCTTCGCTTCCAAAGATTTTCCTATCGTCTTTGCGTTTCTCGCATCTTCAAGTACTTTGTTTACCGTCTCACGTGTGGAATAAATAAAATTCCATTTCTCGACAAACCCGTTATCAAATTCTATTCCCGATTTCTCCGGCATCTGATTAAGGAATACACTTTCTTTATCGTCGTCGACAGAGTGTGGCATATATCCCCATATCTCCTCGGCAGTAAATGATATTATCGGGGCGGACAGTCTCGCTATCGCACTTAATATCTTATACATTGTAGTCTGTGCGGAACGGCGTTTCTCGGAATCCTCTTTCTCACAGTAAAGTCTGTCCTTGATTATATCGAGATAGAAGTTTGACATATCTATTACACAGAAATTATGAATTGCGTGAAATGCAATATGATAATCAAAAGCGTTATATCCTTCATTTACCTTATCAATGAGGGCGTCAAGTTTCATCATCGCCCATTTGTCAAGTTCCGTCAATCTGTCGTATGATACGCAGTCAGTATCAGGATTAAAGCCCTTACCGTTTCCGAGGTTACCGAGTATGAAACGTGCGGTATTACGTATCTTCTTATATGCGTCCGACAGCTGACCTAAAATGGCTTTTGAAATTCTTATATCTGAATGATAGTCGGAAGAAGCTACCCATAATCTTAAAATATCCGCTCCGTACTGGTCTGTAATCTCGCTCGGGTCGATACCGTTTCCGAGTGATTTGTGCATGGTCTTTCCCTGACCGTCTACTACCCAGCCGTGCGTACATACCGCTTTATATGGTGCTATACCGTGATATACTACCGACGTAAGCAATGACGACTGAAACCATCCTCTGTACTGGTCTGCACCCTCCAGATACAAATCGGCAGGGAATCTAAGTCCTTTATGCTGTTCAAGTACCGCTGAATGTGATACGCCACTATCAAACCATACGTCCATTATGTCATATTCTTTCGTGAACTCTCCGCATCCACACTCACATTTTACGCTATCCGGTATGAACTCTTTTACGTCCTTAATCCACCATGCATCTGAACCCTCCGCACGGAACAAGTCTGAAATCGCTTTTATCGTCTCGTCGTTTACTATAGGTTTTCCACAGTCCTTACAATACACTATCGGGATAGGTACGCCCCATGTTCTCTGTCTCGATATGCACCAGTCGCTACGGTCACGTACCATACCTTTTATTCTGTCCTCACCCCATTCGGGTATCCACTGTACACTCTCGATTGCTTTTATTGCTTCGTCTCTGAATCCGTTTACCGAACAGAACCACTGTTCAGTTGCACGGTATATTATCGGGCTGTTACATCTCCAGCAATGCGGGTACTGGTGTACTATCTTCTGTATCGCAAGCAGTGCGTTTAACTCCTCAAGTTTCTTTGCGATTGCTTTATTAGCTGTATCGGTATCCATACCCTCAAACTCACCGGCTTCTGCGGTCTGTCTGCCCTTGGAATCTACACATACTATTATGCCTATATCGTCGTATTTCTTACATACTTCAAAGTCCTCTACACCATATCCGGGGGCGGTGTGTACGCAACCTGTACCACTTTCGAGTGTTACGTGATCTCCGACTATTACCGGTGACAGTCTGTCATATAACGGGTGCTTTGTCTTCATTCCCTCAAGTTCCGCACCTGTAAATATTCCGTCCGTTGTATAGTCAGCGATTCCGGCAGTCTCCATTGTATTTTTAACAAGTTCTTCCGCCATTACGTAATACTCGTCACCGTTCTTTACCAGTGTGTAATTATATTCCGGTCCTAAACAGATTGCAAGGTTTCCAGGTATCGTCCATGTGGTAGTAGTCCAGATTACAAAGTATATCTTTGATACGTCAAGACCCATTCCGGCGAAAATTCCCTTATCGTCAACTACATTGAACTTAACGTATATCGAGTGGCAAGGGTCATTTGAATACTCTATTTCCGCTTCCGCAAGTGCGGTGTTACAATCCGGACACCAATAAACCGGCTTCAGTCCCTTATACATATATCCTTTTTTCGCCATCTCGCCGAATACTTCAATCTGACGTGCTTCAAATTCCGGCTTTAACGTTAAATATGGGTCGTCGTAATCGCCAAGTGTACCAAGTCTTTTAAACTGTCTCATCTGATTATCAACGTGTTTCATTGCGAAATCGTGACAATGTTTTCTTAACTCCACCGGCGGAATAGCTCCGTTCTCTACTCCGATTGCTTTCATTGCTTTTAACTCTATCGGTAAGCCGTGTGTATCCCAGCCCGGCACGTAAGGCGAACAGTATCCGCTCATATTCTTATACTTAACTATTATATCTTTTAACGTCTTATTCAATGCCGTTCCGAGATGTATTTCACCATTCGCATACGGCGGACCGTCATGCAGTATATACGTCGGTTTTCCCTGATTCTTTTCTATAATCTTATAATAAAGCCGGTCGTTTTCCCATTTCTCTACAAATGCGGGTTCTCTCTTCGGAAGGTTTCCCCTCATAGGAAATTCTGTCTTCGGAAGATTCAGAGTTGTATTATAATCCATTGGTTCACTTTTTCCTTTCTTCTTATTCTTTATAACTGACCTCTTCTGTTGTTCCGATATCCTCGGAAACTATTACATTTGCTATCTCGTTCGCTATATCCTCGGCGGTCGGAGTTTTTCCCATAGCTTCCTCGTACGTCTCCGGTACTGTGGAAATCAGATCAAGATGTTCCTTATATATATCAAACAAACTCTTCTTGAAATCCGCAACCTGTTGTTGTGCCTCTATCAGTGCTTCCTTTTCCTTGGCGATTTCCTCACGGTTCTTTTCCATTGCGATTGCGTGTTGTCTTACCGCTTCATCTTCCAGTGCTGCCGCCTTTGCCTTGGCTTCCGCTATTATCTTTTCCGCTCTTTCTTTCGCATCGTTTATTACCTGATGTCCCTGCTTCTGTGCTCCTAAAAGGGCATCTTTCAATGCGTCTTCGTCTCTCATGTATTCACGTACCCTGTCCGCAAGTACCTGTATTTTTCCGTTAGCTTCGTTTCTTTCACGCTCCATATCGTCGAGTTCCGCTTCAAGTTCTGCGAAAAATTCGTCGATTTCTTCCTGTTTGTAGCCAAATGCCGCTTTTTCAAATCTCTTGTTTCTTACGTCTTTTGAAGTTATCATATATTTCACCTCTAAACAAATTTTTTTATTATTATATGTATACGGTTTTTCCGTGTATTTCCGCCAACCTCGGAGAGTATATATTTTCCGTGACCTCTTACTGATATTATATCCCCTGTCTTTACCTCCGCTGATACCGTTTCCGTTATGATATGATTTATTTCAACTCTTTCAGAACGTATCATTACCGCCGACTTCTCCCGACTTAATCCGGTGGCAAGACTTACAATACTATCAATACGCAGTGAGGCAACAGTTCCGCTGACAGTCCTGAACTCCTGCCTCACTTCCATTTCAAACGGCTTTCCGTCAGAACATTTAACTCCTGTTTTCCCGATTTTTGAAACAGTTGCAGAAATCAGTTTTCCTGCAAAGTTCATAACAAAAGCCTGTGTCATCCCCTCACCAACGACTATATCGCCTATTATATCACGCCGGAAGTTCATACCCATAAAAGTTCCGAGAAAATCCCTGTGTGTCAATTTATCCTCTTTCCGATACGTGAAAGTTATACACCTGAACGGAAAATCTTCTATAATATAATCCTCGTAAAAATCCGGATATACCGCTAACATTTTTCTGCCTGCTCCGTCGTATCCGCCCCACAACTTATACGATAATCCACCGGCATTACGTCTGCACCACTCATCCGCCTGTACTGACTGTCTTTCGTCCAGAAAATCGGAAAAAACGCATATGTCATTTCTTTCGCACCGGCTCACCATATCGGAAAGTCTCGCAAAAAAATACTTCTCGTCTGAATTATTCATCAGATAAATACGCCGTTGTTTTCGAGTTCGCCTACCAAATCTTCGCCGATAAATCCGACGTTATACGGTGTTATTATATACGTAAGATTCGCCACCGGCTTGAGACTTCCGCCGTTTGCATAAGCTACACCTACAAGAAAATCTATTATACGTCTTTTATTCTCCGGCGACGCTGTTTCAAGATTGAGTACTACCGTTTTCTTCGCTATGAGGTGGTCGGCAATCTGCTTTGCATCTGTGAATGCTGACGGCTTCACAAGTACCACCTGTAACTGTGCTGTAGTCTGAATATTAACCACCTTATTTCTACGGCTTCCGCCGTTATTATTGTTATTACTGTTTAATCTGTCACTGTTGCCGATTCTGTCACTTACACCGCTTCCGCTGTTACTTACCGGTGGAGGTACAGGAGTTTCTCTTACTGGTGGCGGAGCTGGTGCAACGGGTTCGTCACGTTCTTCACTGTCCCGACGTACGGGCTCTGATGTAGTCTTGCGTATCGGTTCGCTGAGAGTCTCCATTTCTTCTTCACCCTCATCTCCTTCGCCGTTATCATCCATTGAGAAGAAAAAATCTTTTATTTTTTCAACAACATTCATAATCTCTATTACTCCTTCTCCGTATTGTTTTTTATGTCGCTTACACGGAATAAATACGGAATATCCCGTGTACGTAAAAATCACCTTTTTATGTTGTAATTCCTTGCCCCGAAAAGTCCCGTTCCTATACGGACTATGTTAGAACCGTATTTTATGGCGTCTGCGTAATCGTGTGTCATACCCATTGAAAGCGTATCTATACTTACAATATCTCTTTTCTGCTCTGCAACTCTGTTAAAAAGTTCCTGCATCCTGCCGAGAAAAATATCACTGTCACACGGTGGCGGTATAGTCATAAGACCTCTTATGCGTATGCCCTCAAGTTCCGCAATCTGTCCGATAAAATCGCCGGTCTCCTCCGGAACTATACCACCTTTTGAATCCTCACCACCAATATTTACTTCACATAATATATCAATAATCCTGTTGTTCTTTACCGCAAGTCTGCTTATAGTCTCCGCAAGCCTGATACTGTCGACAGACTGTATCATCGTTACGGAATCTATGATATATTTCACCTTGTTTGTCTGAAGACTGCCTATAAACTGGACTTCTGCGTTTTTTTCATAGAAATCTTTCTTTGAAAGATATTCCTGCACCCGATTTTCTCCGAGCAGGTCTATACCGAGCGAAACGGCATGATTTACAGCCTCCGGAATAACAGTCTTTGTTACCGCCATTATACGCAGACTGTCACTGGCTTTACGGTATTTATCGAACGCCTCCCCGGCACGTTCACGTATGATACGCAGGTTTTCATCAATATAACTGAAATCATTCACCATTCATTCAACACCTTCAATCATAATATCGTCATAAAGTGAAAGATAACTTTTATCCTCGTCGTGTACCGCTGATAATACATAGTCGCTACCCTCATATATGACATCAATTTTCTTGAATTCAGTCTGTTCACCCTTTAAAATATTCACGCCTTTATAATTTGTAGTCAATACCTCTGTTACTTCTTCGCCGTCAAACTCTTCTGTAACTTCTTCTGTAATATCCATGAATCTTATCGCTTCTCTCGGAACTTTCAGCCCCCGAAAATCGCCACGGATTATTTCTACGTTTTCGCATCTGTGCTGTACAAGTTTATTACTGAACTGGCTACACGTAAAAATTATTATTGTTCTGGCAGGGTCTCCCTCGTCGTACATATTCGTGATTTCCGCACTGTATGTATCGGCGGAAGCCTCAAATCTTAATTTTACACGCTTTCCCACTTCGTAATCATGATGTGTATTGTCGACAATTCCGGCAAGATACCAGCTATAATCATCTATCAGTTTACCAACTATTGTATTATCTGTGCTTTTCGTATCGGTGATGCTTTCGAGTTCTTCAACCGTGAGTTTCTTTATACTGTCTTTTGTAAGTATTTCCTCGAAACCGTCACAATAGCTTGCGAAATATGCCGGACGTTCTGAAAGAATTACTTCAACTGACGGCACAGACTGCTGTTTCAGCTGTTCGAGTTCGTTTTTAATGTCGTCAATCTGCTGGCTGAAATCCGTCACTTCATTTGTGATAATCTGGTAAGTACTCATCTGTACAACAAGATTGTCAAGGTCAGATTTTATAGCTTCATAATCCTTCATATCACGGCAATATATGAAATTGCGGTAATTTTCCTCTATATTCGCTGAAAGACTTAAAGGCTGTGCGGATTCAAGCGTTCCCGGATTCTGTATTTTTTCAAGTATAGCTAATTCCTTTTCAAGTGATTCAATCTGTCTGTTTATAGTAATCTGTGTGTCATCGGGATATGCCTGTGCGATTATACTTCCCATACCTAATTTGCCACCGTCAGATACGTTATAACTGAGCACACCGTTACCGCTGTATCTTATAACCTGCTCGTCCCTTATGAATACTCCTTTCATACTGCCTGAAGCTGTTGCTTCCGCCATGATTGCTGATTCCGTCGGGATTTCCCTGTTATTGAAGTAGTTATACAGTATGCTTACGAATATTACAACAAACAGAATTATCACACTGTTACGTAACAATTTTACAACTGAACTTCCTATATCTGATTTACTTTTGTTCTCCTCTTTACCGAAACGCATTCAGAATCACCGGTTTCAGTTGTTTCTTTCGGCGGTATCGAGTATTGAAACAGCCCTTGCCGGAATAATTGTTGAGATTGCGTGCTTGTAAACAAGCTGTTGTTTGCCGTCGCAGTCAAAGATAGCTACATAACTGTCAAAACCTTTAACCATTCCTTTGAACTGAAAACCATTCGTCAGAATAATTGTAACCATTATTCTGTCTTTTCTGCACTGATTCAGGAAAACATCCTGTAAATTGATTGATTTGTTCATATACCAATCTCCATTCTTAAAATTTAATTTTTTAAATAAAAATGTATCTATATACACTTAATACATTATATCATACATTCCAGCAATTTTCTATAGTTTTTTCAGACTTTTCTAAAATTTCACTTTTTTTATTAAATTCGTCCAAAAAAAGCCACTGAATACGTGTATTTTTTCTAAACCATGTTAACTGTCGCTTGGCATAACGCCGGGTTTCCTGCTTTATCCTGTCAATACATCCGGAGAGCGTCATATTATTTTCAAAGTATGGTATAAGCTCTTTATATCCTATCGCATTTGATGCCGTCCCCTGATTGCCTCTTATCCACAACTCTTCCGCTTCCTCTATCATTCCCTTATTAACCATATCGTCAACCCGTCTGTTTATTCTGTCGTATAAAATCTGCCGGTCGTGAAAGTTCAATCCGATTATCAACGAATCGTATGGACTTTCTATCATACGGCTTTCCGCCTTTAACTCGCTGAAACGTCTGCCGGTTATGTGATACACTTCCAACGCCCTCACAACCCTGACAAGATTATTCATGTGTATGTTTTCCGCTGATTCAGGGTCAATGTCACGTAACATTCCGTGCAGATACTTATTTCCGTACTCTCTTGCTATGTCATACAGTTCCATCCGGTACGCCTCGTCACTGCCACCATCCGCAAACCTTACGTTTTCCAGTAGCGAATCTATATAAAGTCCTGTACCGCCTGTTACTATAGGCAATCTGTTACGGCTGAGTATCTCTTTTATCTTCTCGTTCGCAAGTCTTACGTAATCCGATACACTGAATACAACGTCCCTTTCAAGAAAATCTATCAGGTGGTGCGGTATCCCCTGCATTTCCTCGACTGTCGGCTTCGCAGATGCTATATCAAGCCCCTTGTAAATCTGCATTGAATCTGCTGATATTATCTCGCCGTCGTATCGCTTCGCAAGTTCTACACTCAATGCGGTCTTACCTGATGCCGTCGCTCCTACTACCGCTAAAACTTTCTGTTTTTCCAGATAAAATCACTCCCCTTTACGTCCGCCGGAACTGGTGGGCAATACTACTTTCCGACATCGTAAACATTACGGGTCTTCCATGCGGACAATGACGTATACTGTCGTTATAATATACCTGCTCCGCTAACACCTGCATTTCCTGAAGACTTGTCTTGTTATTCGCCTTTATCGCTGACCGACACGCTACTTTATGCATTATATCATCAAGTTTATGCGTCTGCGGATTCTGTACGTGCAGTTTCAGATTCTCCACTATCTCCGATATTATGCCTTCTATGTCCGTATCAGTTATGAAAGTGGGTATGGCTTTTACTTTTATATCCGGACTTCCTGAAAAATCAAACATAAAACCCATATTTTCAAGAATTTCTTTGTTTTCTTCAATTATTCCGGCTTCTTCCGTCGTGAAAAGTATACTGATTTCTGTTATCAGTATCTGTGTATACTGCCGACAGTCCTGACTTTTAAGACGTTCAAATATTATTCTTTCATGTCCGGCGTGCTTATCAATGATTATCATTTTTCTGTCATCCGTTTCCGCTATGATATACAACCCCATTACCTCGCCTATCGCACGTATCGCCGGTATTTCGACTTTTTCCGGCTCTTTTAAAGTCTCCTGCTCCGGTTCAGTATCTTCTTCAAAAAGGCTACGGCTTATATACCGGAAACCGTCAAGCATTACCGGTTCTTCAACAGATTTTTTTTCCGGTTCTTCCGATATTTCCACGCTTTCCTGTAAAGTTCCTGAAATTTCCGCTTCCGCCTTATCTATTTCATCCACAGATACAAAAATATCTTCCGTCTGAAATTTTATATCTTCTTTTTCCGGACGCTCTTCAACTGCTTCTTCAACTTTTTCAGGTTCTTTTCTATCCGCCGGAAACTCAAACTCATATATCAGACCGTCCTGTATCATAGCACTTTTTACCGCAAAATATACCGCATTTGTTACCGCTTTTTCGTCAGAAAATCTTACCTCAAGTTTTGAAGGGTGTATATTTACATCTGTATCTCCGGAATCTATCGAAATCATAAGCACACACGCCGGAAATTTTCCTGTCATCAACATATTTTCGTATGCACTCTCTAACGCTACAGAACATATCTTTGAATTTACATATCTTCCGTTGACAAAAAAATTCTGAAATGAACGGTTATTTTTTGCGTACAAAGGCTTTATTACATATCCTTCAACTCTGATTCCGTTTTCCTCGTATCTGACCGGTATCATATCATGTGCCATATCCCTGCCGTATACTGAGTATATCGCAGAAAGTAATTCACCGTCACCGCTGGTGTTTATCTCAATCCGGTTATCCCGTATGAAACGGAACACTATTTCAGGGTGAGAAAGTGCGGTCTTCTGTACTATATGACTTATCGAATTTGCTTCTGTAACGTCTTTTTTCATGAATTTACATCTCGCCGGTACGTTATAGAACAAGTCCCTTATTATTATAGTTGTACCCTCAGGACAAGAACACTTTTCATATAATATTCTTTCGTTGTTTTCTATCCTGTATGATGTTCCCGTATCTTCAGAATCTGTCTTTGTCATTACCTCTACTTTCGAGACCGCCGATACTGATGCTAACGCTTCCCCTCTGAATCCAAGCGTACAGATTTTATTCAAGTCCTCTTTATTCTTAATCTTACTCGTTGCGTGTCGCATAAATGCTTTAGGAACGTCTCCGTAACTCATTCCGCACCCGTCATCTGTAACTCGCATATACGTTTTGCCACCGTGTTTTATCTCAACCGTTATATGTCCTGCTCCGGCATCAATGGAATTTTCCACAAGCTCCTTTATAACTGATGCCGGTTTCTCTATTACCTCTCCGGCAGCTATCAGTTCCGCTATCTCTCTGCTGAGAACTTTTATTGACCTGTTTTTCATATGCCCAGTATCGTAAACAAGCCGTATTCAGCGAATACTTCCTGTACCCAGTCATTCAAGTCCTTTACCGCTTCTTTGGTACGTCCGAAAGATGTTTCACATATTGCCTGCCATGCTTCCGGTGTTATCTCCGTTGCCTCATACGGTGTATACTCCGGTATTACGTCAAGAAAAAGTTTCTTCAGTCCGGTATCAGTGAAGTCCTCATCATAGATATATATTGACTCGTCATTCCAGAAAAGATTATTCCATTTTCCTCTGAAAAATTCGTGACAGTCTGTCCCCCTGAGTTCGTCTTTCCTGATAAAATATTTCATTAAAATTCAACTCCTCTCAGTATTCAATATATGCCGATTCTTTAATATTCATAATCATATCCATAATCATCATATCCGTAATCATAATAACCTTCGTTGTAATCATAACTATAATCATAGTCATAATCAGCGTTATAATCATAATCATAATTGTATTCGTCGTATTCCGGAGCGGTTGTAGTTGTGGTGGTGGTTGTGGTAATAATCCTGTTCGGGTCTATGAACGAACCTGCAACGTATCCGGCAAATGTTGTTGTGGTTTTTATAGGATTTCCGCCAACATCCGTCAGTAACTCCTCTGTGACTGCCTCTGTTACTACTTCCTCTGTAGTAGTTGTTGTTGTAGTTTCTTCCGTTGTTTCTTCTGTTGTCTCCTCTGCATTCTCTTCTGTGATTGTAGTATCTTCCATCATTTCCTCTGTGGTCTCTTCGGTAGTCTCTTCCGTAGTGGTTTCCTCTTCCGCTTCAGATACAAAATTCTCATTCAGCAATCCTAATTCATACTTCTTGTTCAGTATCCTTAAAACACTCTGGTCTATCCGTTCCGTTCCTATATCCCCACTCTCTACCGCTTCACATACGGCGTCTATCGCTTCCACAAGGTCGGAAGGCATCAGTATTACGTCAACTCCGGCTTTTATCGCCATTACTGACGCTTCCGCTGATGTATATATTTCCGAAATCGTACTCATCATATGCGAATCCGTTATTATTACTCCCTCAAAACCTAACTCATTACGTAAAAGTTCCGTAACTACAGTACTTGACAAATCAGACGGCAACCAGTCACCTACTCCCGATATTACCTGATGTCCCACCATTATAAAATCTACTCCGGCTGTTATTCCCGATTTGAACGGTAAAAATTCGGTGTTCCGCAAATCCTCTACTGAACGGTTTATTGTTACGTTTGCGTCATTATGTGTATCTCCTACTGACCCCCCTAAGCCCGGAAAGTGCTTCATTGTAGCCATAACTCCGGCATCTTTCAGACCTACCGCCACATTTGACGCCATATCTGCTACTATATCCGGATTACTGCTGAAAATACGGTCACCGAGTTCGCTGTAATATCCTGTAGTTTCATCTACAGTGTTTACGTCTGCTACAGGTGCGAAATCAAGATTAAATCCGAGTGCTTTTAAATCCGTTCCTATCTGATAGCCTATCTCATACGATACGTGCGAATCGTTCTGTTCACCGTATACCGCCATATCTTCAAATGCCGTCGTTCCTAATGTATCCGCAACCCTCGCAACCGTTCCGCCTTCCTCGTCCACCGACATAAACATTCCTATCCCACTATTTGCCAATGCACACTCCTGTATGTCGCTTATCATCTGTGAAGTCTGTTCCGTAGTTTCGAGATTCTCCGAAAACATTATCAGTCCGCCTATGTTATAACTCGCTACAGAATCGGCTACTATATCGTCGTAAAGCGTTACTATATCGTATCCTGAAAGCTGTTCCGGTGTAGTAATAAACATCTGGCATACTTTATCATGCAGTGTCATCCTTTCAAGTACCTTTTCCGGCACTGTCTTCTCCGGAGTGGGTGGCTCTGTTTCAGGTTCTGTAGTCTCTGTAACCGGTTCTGTTGACGGCTCTTCCAAATCTTCCGGATTCTGTTTCTTCTCACCACACGCACATAACGTTAAACTCATACTCAACGCCATAGCCATTATATTTTTTATTTTCATCTGAAATCCTCCATTTTATTTTGTAATTTCTATCAAATCATTTAACAACATTCTGCACTCACTGTCTGTTAATTCGTCTATGTTCGTCTTCCGGAGCATATTTACTACTGTTTCATGGTTTACGCTATCAAAAGTTATCTGACTGTTTTCACCTCCGGCGGTAATATTTTCATGATTAGTATGCGTTTCTTCCATTTCATTGAGTATCTCTTTCGCACGGTTTATTACTTTAGCAGGAAGTCCCGCAAGTCTGGCGACGTCAACGCCATAACTCTCATCTATTCCGCCTCTGACTATCTTTCTTAAAAAGCGTATCGTACTGCCTCGCTTGTTTACTGCGATACTATAATTCTTTACGCCTTCAAGTTCGTTTTCAAGTCCGATAAGTTCATGATAATGTGTGGCAAAAAGCGTCTTACAACCTAACTTCTTTGACGTACATATATATTCCGCTACCGCTTTTGCGATACTTACTCCGTCGTATGTAGACGTACCCCGTCCCACCTCGTCGAGTATCACAAGACTGTCAGGTGTGGCATTCTTCAGTATATCCGCAACCTCGCTCATCTCTACCATAAATGTACTCTGTCCGGCTGTCAGGTCGTCAGATGCCCCTATACGTGTAAAAATCCTGTCCGTTATCGATATTTTCGCAGAATCAGCCGGTACAAAACTTCCAATCTGTGCCATAAGTACTATCAGTGCGGTCTGTCTCATATACGTTGACTTTCCCGACATATTAGGTCCTGTGATTACAGACATTCTGTTCTCTTTCTTATCAATGTAAAGGTCATTAGGTATAAACATTTCATCTTCAAGCATTACCTCTACTACAGGATGTCTTCCGCCTTTTATATCTATTGTACCGTCAAGCGATATTTCCGGCTTTATATAAAGGTTTCTTATGGCAACATCCGCAAACGAACACAAAACATCTACAGATGCTACCGCTATAGCTGTACGCTGTACCTTTTCAAGCATGGTTGCTATATAATCCCTGACCTCTATAAATATATCCGCTTCAAGTGCCAATGCCTTATCTTTCGCACCAAGTATTGAATTTTCTGCGTTCTTGAGTTCCTCTGTTATGAAACGTTCCGCATTTGCGAGAGTCTGTTTACGTGTCCAGTCTTTCGGGATATACTCGTAATATGAACGTGTAACCTCCAGATAATAGCCGAATACCTTATTGAATCCTATCTTCAGATTCTTTATACCTGTTCGCTCCCGTTCCTTATCAAGTATTTTATCAATTATTTCCTGATTATTATTCATTATGTGCCGTAAATCGTCAAGCTCCCTGTTGAAACCGTCCTTTATTACTCCGCCGTCCTTTAAAATTACCGGTGGTTCATCGGTTATCGCCTTTTCAACAACTTTTACTATCTCTTCAAGTCCGGAAATATCGCTGTTATACCTCGTCAGCAGTTTTGAAGTTCCGAGTTTTTCAAGTTCATTCTTTATAGCCGGTAATCTTACAGCCGTAAGCGACAGGGCTTTTATATCCCTGGGATTCGCCCGTTTATACATAATTTTTGTCATAAGTCTTTCAAGGTCATATACACCCGATAACAGATTCTGCAACTCGTAAAGTACTACACTTTTACGTCTGAGTGCGTCGACGGCATCGAGACGTTCTATTATCCGTGCCGGACTTTTTAACGGTTGCTCTATCCAGTTTTTCAGTAATCGTCTGCCCATCGAAGTCTTGGCGGAATCGAGTACCCATAAAAGCGAACCTCTCCGCTCCTTATTACGTAACGTCTCCGTCAGTTCGAGATTCCGACGTGCATTAAGGTCAAGCCCCATGAATGATTCTTCTTTCAGTATTTCAAGTGTGGTAAATCTTGAAACTGATGTTTTCTGTGTATCGTTTATATAGTCGAAAAGTCCGCATACCGCCGAACAGTCCGCACCATAACTACTTATACCCAGCTCCTCCGGCGATTTCCTGAATACACTTTCTATTATGTCGTGATTCCCTGCCGGATAAAAATTTTCCTTATCCCTTAACGTTACCGTACATTTTAACCGCAACTTTATAAAATCACATACATTTTTAAGTGAAAGAAAACTTTCCGGAAATATAATCTCCGCTGGCTGACATCTTGAAAGTTCGTTTATTATTTCAGCTTCTATATCGTTACCATCCATGATACTTAAAAATGCCTCACCTGTTGAAATATCCGCAGATGCTATCGCACATACCCTGTTATAGCTATCATAAAAGATACTGCATATATAGTTATTTCTGCTATCATCAAGCATCGTACTGTCTGTAAGTGTACCCGGTGTCACAACCCTTATAACGTCTCGCCTTACTATGTCCTTATTTGAAGTGGGTTCTGTCAGCTGTTCGCATACCGCTACTTTATGTCCTAAATCAACCAGCTTCTTTATATACGTATCTGCTGCATGATACGGCACACCACACATCGGGGCTCTCTCTTCAAGTCCGCACTCCTTACCTGTCAATGTAAGTTCTATAGCTTTTGATACCGTTATTGCGTCATCAAAAAACATTTCGTAAAAATCGCCTACACGGAAAAATAATATACAGTCTTTATAATTATCTTTTATCTCAAAATACTGTCGCATCATGGCAGATACTTTTTTTCTGTCAACGTTCATCAGTTACAACCTCCGCACGCTGTACAGTCTCCGCTACAACCTCTCTTTATCTCGCACGTTTCCGGATTCTGACCGTTCGCACACATAGTGATAATCTGATTCATATTGCTTACCAGTTCTTCAAGTGCTTTCTGTGTAGCATTGAATACTATCATATGCGGATTATTCATTATTTTCTGATACAGTGCCTGCGTCTCCTTATCAATAGTGTTGATTCTGTCAAAATCAGGATTCTCACTACTCATTACCGTACGCATTTCCGCACGTAATTCATCAAAATGTGTTATTTCTGATTGCAGTTCCGCATCTTCATCATTCACCTGTTTTGCGAGAGTATAGGCAATGTATCGGTCGTCCTGCTGAAGTTCTTTTCCTAACTCTCTCGTTAACTGAATAATTCTGTCGTCCATAAATAATTCTCCTTTTATCTTCAATTTTTTATATTATCCTGCCGGTGACAGCCCAGTTCATAGCGTCTGTAACCTCTATCTCTACAAAATCCCCTGTTAAAGACCTGTCCCCGACAAATTCCGCTATTATAAATTCGTCACTCTTTCCCGTTACGTACCCTGCCCGCTTCTTTGATTCACCGTCAACCAGTACACGCATACGTCTGCCGATAAAGCGTTTATAATTTTCCGTCGATACCTCACGTTGCACCTCTAACAATTTCCGCATTCGCATACTTTTTACTTCCTCCGGTATCATATCCACTATTTCAGATGCTTTCGTACCTGTACGCCTCGAATATATGAACGAATAAATATTATCATATCTGATACGCTTTATTATATCCAGAGTTTCCTGAAACTCTTCATCCGTCTCGTTCGGAAATCCTACTATTATATCCGTCGTCAGTGAAAAATCAGGGTCATTACGCCGTATGTAGTCTACCGTCTCCAAATACTGTCCCACTGTATAACGTCTGTTCATTCTCTCAAGTACGCTGTTACTTCCGCTCTGTATCGGTAAATGCAGATGCTTCGCAACTTTTTTACAATCGAATATCGTATCTATTAACTCTCTGGTGGCATCTTTCGGGTGAGATGACATAAACCGTATTACAAAATCACCGTCTATTCTGTCTATCCGCCGAAGCAGGTCAGGAAACGTTACATTTTCCGCCAAATCTTTTCCGTATGAATTTACATTCTGTCCGAGTAGCATTATTTCCTTATATCCGTTACTGACTAACTTTTCTACTTCCTCTGTTATATCTTCCGGTCTCCTGCTCCTTTCACGACCCCTGACATACGGTACTATACAGTAAGTACAGAAATTATTACAGCCAAACATTATAGGTACTGATGCCTTGTATGTACTTTCCCTTACCTGCTCCGTATGTTCTGAAAAATCATCATACTCTCCCGTATCTGCGGAAAATTTTACTCCTCGCAGACAATCCAGCAACAGTTTCGGTAACGTGTTTATCGCTGACGTTCCCATTACAAAATCTATCTGCGGATATTTTTTCCGTATCTTCTCTACTACGTGTTCCTGTGCGGTCATACAGCCGGAAAGTCCCATTATCAGCGACGGTTTTTCCTCTTTCAGTTTCTTCATGCTCCCGATTATTCCGTATACTCTCTCTTCCGCACTCTCCCTGACAGCACACGTATTCAATATTATTATATCCGCTTGTCTCTCGTCGTCGGTGAAGTCGTATCCCATACGCTTTAACATTCCCTTTATCTTCTCACCGTCTGATACGTTCAGCTGACACCCGAAACTCCGAACATATGCAAGTCGTTTCCTGTCGGATAATATCGCCCCTACCTCTTTTATAATAACATCATTTTCCCTCAAAATCAAATTCCTCTCATTCTTTCATAATCAGGTATTATGTTATTATAGCACATATCAAACCATTTTTCAAGTACAATTGATTATTTAAACATGAATTTACATAAAATTTTCACCTCCGTATCGTCATAATATATAAAAATTTATCAATAATTTTGTACATTAATACAAATTATGAATTTTCTGTGAGAGTTTTTATTATCTCAGCCGTCCAATATATGAACGGTTTTCCATACCGTAATATGAAAAAATTTTTTGAAGGAGGATTTTTTATGTTTAAAAAATCAAAAACCGCTGTCTTAACAGCACTCACCGTTATGCTTTCGGCATTCAGTCCGCTTGCGACGTACGCCGATAACGTCGAACCTGTCGAAACTATCCCCGACAGAAATTCCGTACAGGAACTTATTGACGCTCCGGAAGTTCTCGACGGTGAACCCGTTCAGACTACTTCCGCCGTCTCAACCATTCCCGACAGACTTAATACCTGTACAAGTGTTCCCGCACTCGGAGTACAGCCGGAAGAGTTTCCGCTTAAAAGAGATTTCGACGTCACCGTAAAAGTAGTAGACGACAGAACCAACGAACATCTCGACGGTGTGAAAATACATTTTGTCGAAACGGAAACCCTCACAAGCAACGTAATTAAACGTGATTTCGGTACGTGGGATTCCTCACAGTCAGAAAGCTACATCGTTAACCCCGACTACTATTTTACTGATTTATCTTCTATGTTCCTGCTTACCGCTGTTATTGAGGAGATGCCGGAAGGTTATTACCTTATAGGTGGCTCTAATATAATGGACGAACAGATTGACAGTGCTATGGCGTGGTATCCCGGAGGTGAAAACTATAAACCAATTACCGAGTTGACAATACCTCTTGTTAATGAATACGGTACGGTAAAGGCGGTATGCAATCTGATTGACGGCGATACCGGCGAATATATCGAGGGGGCGGAAGTATCACTGAGCGAGTGGGACAAAGACGGAAATCTCGGAAACTGCGTTGAATGGGTTTCAGGCGGTAAGGAAGAAACTATTGATTTTAAATATAAAATTCCACACAACGAACGTAAAGTTCCGGATTACGGTTTCCGTTCTACTATTCAGTTTGTGGTAGATAAGCTACCCGAAAAATACAACGCTTATACTTTCAGTCCGTTCGACGAACAATATGCGGACTATCATTCAGATGTCCTTGAATTTAACGTATATCTTTACGAGGACGGCAAAGAACATCCTGATACCTCTGATATTGTGTATACCAAATGTGCTTCATGCGGTAAATCCATACCTTCTGACGAAGCCGTAAAAACTCCGTATAACAATTTCTGCAAGGAATGTTACGCAAACATAAGACCTATAACAACGACTTCTACCACAACGTCATATGATTATCTCACTACTACCACAACAACTTCTACTGTTATAGCTTGCAAGGCGTGTGACATATGCGGTATGATGATAGACGTTAATGACGGCGTAACAACTCCGCTCGGACTTTTTGTTTGTCCTAAATGCAAATCTTCCGGAGCAGGCGGTACAAGACCTCAGTTCCCGACAGAATCCACTACAACCAATGATTTTATTTACGGTGACGCCAACTGCGATTACTCCATATCTCTCGCAGATGCCGTAATCATTATGCAATCCCTCGCAAATCCTGACAAAATCATTCTCTCTGAGCAGGGCGTACTTAATGCAGATGTATACAATACCGGAGATGGTATTACTACTTCAGATGCCCTCACAATTCAGGAAATAATGATAGGTCTTCGCTCAGAATCTGATTTACCGGTATTTACGGATATTCCCGACTGATAACAGCCAATATTCTACTCTCCTAAATAAATAATACAGAAAGGACGGTACTGCAAAAACAGACCGTCTTTTCTGTTTACAAAATTTAACACGCAATATGCGAAAAAAGGAACTCCGGAGAGTTCCTTTCTTCATTATATCATTATATTTGAGGGATTAGTTCAGATAAGATTCAGGGAGTGTGTCGATAAGTTCAACGCAAAGTTTCTGTATTGAAAGTGCGTCCATAACGGAAATACTATCGCCTCTGTTATAAACGTCTCCGGCATCCTGCTGTCTTTCGTCCAGAACGTAAGAATCCGGATTAGAGAGACTCTGCATAATAAGTACTGCGTCGGCGAGACTTACATTACCGTCACCTGTTACGTCACCGTATACTATAGCTGTAGTGTCACCCGGTTTTGTAGTAGTGGTAGTGGTGGTGGTAGACTTTGTAGTAGTCGTTGTTGTTACACTGCCACCTTCTCCGCCGTATACCATATAGAACAGATTAGCGGTATCCGCCTTTGTAACAGTATGTGCTCCGGCTTTGAGGTCTGCTGTTATTATACCGTCTCCGGAAGCGGTGTACTTTGTACCGTCAATCTTTATAGTTGCATTAGGTTCAACGAATACAAGCGTAATCTTTCCTGCTGAAGGTGCGTTGAATGAAATATTTGTAGAACTTTCAAGTTTAAGGCACTGTTTCAGCGTGAGACCGTTATAATTTACTGTACCCTTGCTTGTTGACAGATTACCAGTAATTGTATAGAAATTACTATCCTTACCGTTTGCGGTGAAGTCGTGTACATATCCGCCGGTAACAGGTTTAACTGTAGAAGCTGTTGTTGTGGTGGTGTTTGTCTCACCTTTCTTGGTGGTTGTAGTAGTGGTTGTGCCTGACGGTTTCTGTGTAGTAGTTGTATCGGACGGCGTTGTTGTACCGCTGTTACTGCTCTTTTTATTGTTATCCATACATCCGCCGTATGCCTCAAACTCTGCGGAAAGTGCTGTATAAAGTGCTTCGCCTGTTGCCTCAATAAGTTTATAGTTGCCTGACGGGATATATGAAAGTGATGAATCTGTATCAAAGTTAGCTTTCTGACAAGCACTGTCAAGTTTCTGGTTCTTGTCGGTTACTATTGTTCCTTCGTTCTTCGCACCCTTCTTGAGACTGATATAAGCATCATTATAACTCTTGAATACACCACCTGACTTGAGAAGTACAGGGTCTTTACACTGATTTACATATGCGTTATACTCGGAGAACAGGAACGAATTAGCCCTTGCACTTGCACAGTAGCTTGACTGACCATCAAAGATATTGTTGTAGAGGTGTATGTTTGCCTGACGTGCGAGAGGTCCTCTTGATTCGCAGTTCTTCCAGAAGTTATGGTGGAATGAGATATTGAACTGTAAGTTACTGTCGGAAGCACCTACAAGATTTGTCTTGTGATAGCCCTCATAATAACAGTAGCTGTTTGTGAAGTACTGACCACGTTTGAAGTCACAAGCACCGTCACCCTCTGCCTTATCGCTTTCTGCCGGATTTGCTATCTTCGGTACATAGAATTCACAGTTATGTATCCAGCATCTTTCAACTGATGCCGTTACTTTATTGCCTTCCTGTACGCCTTCCATACCGATACAGTCTTCCGGTACGTTACGGAATGCAACGTTTCTTACTTCAAAACTCTTACCGAGTTCCGGTTCAGAAGATTCACACATGAAGTGGAAGCCCCAGCCGTTTACTGTAGCGTCATTTCCGACACCTTCAATTGTTATATTCTTACCGGAACGCATTCTTGCCATACCGCCGTTATCGCCTACTGAACCGCCAAGGTCTACGGAATCAAATACCGTTACGCCCTCCGGTGTGGAAACGTTGCCTACTATTCTTACTACAAGTGGTGTTCCGTCTTTAGCGAGTTTCTTTATAATATCCTGATTGGTGTTAGCCGTACCGCCGTTTGCGTTTTTACCGTTGCCGGTATCCTGTCCGACGGAGTTAAGGATATTACCTATACCTTTTACTGTCGTTCCGTCCTTGGATGTTACGGTAACTGTATTCTTATTCTGTTCCGTAACATATATTACCTTAGCGTTTGCCTTGAGTTCGCCGTTATCGTTGTATGCACCTACGCCGTCAGTGTAACCATAGTGTGCGTATCCTGACCTATCCTGCTGTCCTACTACTATTCCGCTCTGCTTTATCTCGCCCTTGGAAGTAGTAACCGTAACTGTATATGTACCGGCTTTAAGTCCGAGTAAGTCAATACGTACGCCACCGTCAACATCTCTTACGAGGTATTCGAGGTCTTCACCCTTCAGTGAACCGCTTGATGCTCCGGAATACGATACGCCCGTAACGTCTGCGTCCTTTATGCCGGAAAGTCCGAGATATGCCATTTCGTTCCAACCGCCGGAATACTCAACCTTTACGCCTGCCGGAGTTGTTGCCGGTGTGGAAGGTGTGGACGGTGCTTTTGTTGTTGTAGTGGTATTCTGTGTGCCTGCCGGTTTTGAAGTTGTTGTGTTAGTCGCAACAGGTGCAGTACTGCCTGTAGATGAACCGCTACCGATTGATACTATAGAATCCTTATACGCAACAAGTGCATCCTTAAGTGCCTGATTTACGTCATAGCTTGCATCGTCAACGGAGTTGTCAAATTTCCACTGGAAATCGCCACCGTCAACACGTCCAGCCTTTGCGGTAACGGTTTTCGGCACATCTTCTGCCTTTTCAGCATTATATTTATACATACTGGAAGCAGTATCAAAGTTATTATATGTTGTACCGCCTTTTTTGCAGGTTACGCTTGACGGAACTTGTTCATCTCTTGATTTTGCAACGTAAGCATCAAATTCGGTTTTATCATCGCTGTACGAAATCATAGCTTTCGCACCTTCGATATAGTTTCCGTAAGCCTTTATGATACCGCCGTTTTCACCGGAGAATGTACCACCTGTAGCGGTATCTGAACCCTGTCCGGAAATCAGAGCAGGATATTTACAGTTTCTGAAATAGTTGTTTTCGAGGAATGCAGATGCTCCGAGAGTTACACCCATACCATACTTTGCGTTACCGTCAAAGTAATTGTTGTAACTGTGTACCGTACAGGTTCTTATTCTCGGATGACGTGAATCTGAATGGTCATACCAGTTATGATGATATGTAACGCTGTTTTCCGTACTTTCAGACTTCATACCCTGTAAGTTACATTTTCCGTTATCCCAGAAGTGATTGAATGAGTGTGTAACATATGTTGAAGTTTTGGTATCTAATGCACCATCACCTTTTACCTGGTCAGCATCTGAACCGGCGTCTCCATAGAAGAAGTCACAGTTATGTACCCATACGTGATTATTTCCCTGCTGAAGTCCGCAGTCGTCACCCTCCGAACTGTTACAGTTCATGAAACCAAGGTTTCTTACTTCAACGTTTGAAGAGTTCTTCATTACAAGACCAAAGCCGTTAATAGTAGTATCGTTGCCGACACCCTCAACGGTAAGTCCGCAAGTTGCGGTATCAATATATAAATCGCCCTTTATAAGAGTTTCAGGGTCTGTGATGTTTCCGATAATTCTGATTGCAACAGGTGCTACTTTCTTATTATTCTTGAGACCTGTTATGATGTTCTGTACGCCTGTTAATGTTGTATCCTTACCGTCCTTGTTAGGAATCGTAAGAGATACCGTATCTTTGTTTGCGTTAGTAACATATACTACTATCGCATTTGATTTTAATGTTCCGTCGTCATTGTAAGCACCCGAAGATGTACCGTTCACGAAGCCGAAGCCCTCACGGATATGTGCGTAAACGTCAGCCTTTGCCTCAGATGCTCCTGCCGTATTTTCCTTACCGCTTACAATCGGTACTACTTTCATTGTATGACTTCCGGCTTTAAGTCCTAATGCGTCGGCTCTCATATAGTCCTTATACTCTCTTATGAGCATTGAATCAATCTGAACGCCGTCTACATAGACGTTATAACCTGTAGCTCCGGAAACCTTTGACCATGTTGCATACATACCCTCACCGTAGCCTACAGTGCTTGTAATCTTTACAGCGTCTGCTGCGTATGCCGTCAGTGCTGTATCTTCAACAGGTATATAAGCCGGATTGCTTACTAATGATGCCATACAAGACAGCGACATTACCGCCGTAACTGCTATGGCTGTTCTCTTGAAGAATTTAGAATGCATTTTAAATTCCCTCCGTAAAATATAATGATTTGAATTTTTTTCAACTGCACCTTGTGTGCAGTACGTGTTTCTGCTTATTTTATATTATATCTTAAAAAAAATCAAAATTCAATGATAGATAGTGCTTATTGACTGATATTTTATGCTTTTTATTATAAATTTTATGCACAAATAATCATTATTTTATGCAGAGAGTATAAATTTTATTCCTGCCATTTTTTTCATGGAAAATATCTTGTTTTTCCAGTGCAAAAAATGTAAATAACCTGTTAGAATATAATTACAGTAAACAACACAAGCAATGATAAAAGAATTATGGAGGATTTTTTATGAAAAACTTAAAAAAAATAATGTGTTCCGCTATTGCTACTCTCAGCCTTGCAGTATGTGCAGTAACCCCCTTTTCCGATACAGTAACATCCGAAAAATCATTTTCTATAATAAATACACTCGAAGCAGAAGCAGCAGAAGGAAGACTTTACAATCAGAACGATTCAAAATGGGCAAGCGTAAAGTTCAGAGGATATTCCGGTGATATGAAAAGTTCCGGCTGTGGCATATTTTCTTTCTGTAACGCAATTTACGCACTCAATGGTAAAAAAGCAGACGCTCAGGAAGTAGGACAGTGGGCTGTGAACGTGGGCGCATTTAAACCAGGTTCAGGCGGTACATACCGTGAACCGTTCTATAATAAAGTTCAGAACGCTTACGGCTCACGGTTAGGTTTTAAGGTTGACGGTCAGTACTGGGGTAGTGTGACGAACAGCAGACTTATAAATCATTTACGCAACGGTGGCGTAGCAGTTATTCACGTACCATCACACTTCATGGCGATTACGGGCTACAGCAACGGCAATTATCACGTAATCGAAAGTGCAAGCAGACTCCCCGGTGACAGCTGGCAGTCAGCAAATAAATTAAGCTCCGGAAATACAAAAGTTGACTGGTTTGTATTACTTTCCCGCACTTCCTCACCTGCTCCAAATCCGGTACAGCCGGTTCAGAATAACAACAGCTACTTTGCAAGATATACAGGAAGTTCCGGCTCTATCGTCGAGGGTCTGAAAGCAATCGGTGTAGATAGTTCAATGAGTTACAGAAAAAGCATAGCTTCAGCAAACAATATATCAAATTATTCTGGGACAGCACAGCAAAACCAGACTTTAATGAATCTTCTGAAAAATGGTCAGCTCAAAAAACCCGGTTCTTCTTCCGGAACAAGCGTAACAGTAAACTATTTTCCTAAATATACAGGAAGTTCCGGCTCTATAGTTGACGCACTCCGTGCTGTCGGAGCAGACACTTCTTTCTCTTACCGTCAGAAGATTGCTGAAAAGAACGGAATCAGCAACTATGCCGGAAACGCCTCCCAGAACTCGTCGCTTCTCAGCAAACTTAAAAGCGGAAACCTTATCAAACCCTGATTTCATGCCATAAACTGAACAGCTTCAGAAGTTATTCCTGTTTTTTAGTGGAAAATATCTTGTTTTTTCAGTAGAAAAAATATGTAAATCATGTTAGAATATATTTACAGAAAACCTAAAAAATAAATACCTATGGAGGAATTGTTATATGAAAAAATCAAAAAAAGCTTTATGCACTGTTCTCGCTGTCCTCACTCTTTTTACTGGTACAGCTTTCGCACCTGAAATCAGTTCATACATAAAGACAGAACCTGTCTCAGTTGTCCAGTCCATTGACGCAAATGCGACATCCGCTATAAAAGGTCGTTTTAATATTCTGACCGGACGGAATTCTCTGATATTTACCCTTCGCACACAAAGAAAACTAAAAACATTAAAACCTTCACTTTCAATGCAATACTTTGGAAAATCGGCGGTTAAATAAGCTATATCATGGAACGGCTATTCAGTCGTTCCTTTCTTTTAAAAATTTTCTGAAAATTTTCAGAAAAACTCTTGACAAAAAATTTTTTCCGTGATATAATTATCTTACCTCGTGTGAGGTCTTATTTTTTGCCTTGTTCGAGGGAGGCAAACAACCCATATCAATTCAGGAGGTGCCGATATGAGAGTAAAGGTTACTTTAGCTTGTACAGAATGCAAGCAGAGAAATTATGTTTCTAAGAAAAACAAGAAGAATGACCCCGACAGACTCGAAATGAACAAACATTGCAAATTCTGTCGCAAACATACTCTTCACAAAGAAACAAAGTAATCAGGAGGACGTTTTCTTATGGCTAAAGAAAAAGAAAATACTGCTCCCGAAGCTAAAAAGAAATCAGAAAAACCCGTGAAGGAAGAAAAAGTTTCCAAGGAAAACAAAAAAACTCCCGAAAAAACAGCCGATTCCAAAGCGGATAAAAAATCCGACAAGAAAAAATCCGATAAAAAGGAACAGGGAAAAGTCGGAAAATGGTTTCATGACCTGAAGGTCGAATTTAAAAAGGTAGTATGGCCAACTAAAAAGACGGTTCTTACGAATACGTCGGTAGTTATTGCAGTAATCGCCGGTTCTGCCGTTCTGGTGGGACTTCTCGACGAGGGCTTCCTTGCACTGCTCAGGCTTATCTATCAGTAATCAGTAAGAAATCTAAGGGGGATTTGTAATGGCGGAAACTGCAAGATGGTATGTTGTCCACACCTACTCCGGCTACGAAAACAAAGTAGCCCAGAACATCATGAAGATTGTAGAAAACCGCAGTCTTCACGAACTTATCCAGGATGTTAGAGTTCCTACTGAAAAAGTGATTGAAATTACTGAAACTAAAAACAAAAAAACCGGCGAAATTAAAAACGTCGAAAAAGAGGTTGAACGCAAAACCTACCCCGGTTACGTTTTAATAAAAATGGTTGTGACGGACGATACGTGGTATATCGTGAGAAATACCCGGGGCTGTACCGGCTTTGTAGGTCCTGCTTCTGACCCGACACCGCTTTCCGAAGAAGAAGTTAAAAAACTTTTCGGTATCGACGTAACCCACATTGAAGTAAAATTCAAGGTCGGCGACAGCGTACAGATTACCGGTACAGCTATGGACGGTTTTATAGGTGTTGTTCAGAATATCAATCTTGAAGACCGCACCGTTGATTTACTCGTTTCAATGTTCGGTCGTGAAACTCCTACCACACTGCCTATAAGTCAGGTAGTATGCATGGAGGAATAGTTTAAGGTCAAAAAAAGAAGTCCGCAGGGGCTTCAGTGGGAGGGGTAAAATAATTTCTTGCCCCGCCATTTACCACATTTATGGAGGTGCGAATACATGGCACAGAAAGTTGTTGGCTACATCAAGCTTCAAATCGCAGCAGGTAAAGCTACACCTGCTCCGCCAGTTGGTCCGGCACTCGGTCAGCACGGCGTAAATATCATGGCATTCACTAAGGAATTTAACGAAAGAACCAAAAACGACATCGGCATGATTATCCCTGTCGTTATCACCGTTTACGCAGACCGTTCTTTCTCTTTCATTACCAAAACTCCACCCGCAGCAGTCCTCATCAAGAAGGCTTGCAACATAAACAGCGGTTCAGGAGTACCGAATAAGACGAAAGTTGCTAAGATTACTAAAGAACAGATTCAGAAAATCGCTGAACAGAAAATGCCTGACTTAAATGCGGGTTCTCTCGAATCAGCTATGAGTATGATTGCTGGTACAGCTCGTTCTATGGGCGTTGTAGTAGTTGACTAATTAATTTTTGAATGACGAAAGGGAAATTTTTTCCCGTTCTGACTTCTCATGGTGGGAGGAAAATTCCGCTAACCGTTCCGCTATAGGCTGTACGGTATTACCACTTAAACAGGAGGATTTATAATGAAACACGGCAAAAGATACGTCGACAGTGCAAAGACTGTTGATTATACAAAGCTTTACGAGTCCACAGAGGCTCTCGATTTAGTGTGTCAGAACGCTAAGGCAAAGTTTGATGAAACTATTGAAGCTCATATACGCCTCGGCGTTGACTCAAGACACGCTGACCAACAGGTAAGAGGTGCGGTTGTTCTTCCGAACGGTACGGGTAAGAACGTAAAAGTACTCGTATTCTGTAAGGAAGACAAGTACGAACTCGCACAGAATGCCGGTGCTGATTACGTAGGCGGTATGGATATGGTAGAAAAAATCCAGAAGGAAAACTGGATGGATTTTGATGTTGTTGTTGCCTCACCGGATATGATGGGTCTTGTGGGACGTCTCGGTAAGATTCTTGGTCCTCGTGGTCTCATGCCGAACCCGAAGGCTGGTACTGTAACCCCCGACGTCGCAAAGGCTGTTACAGAAGCAAAAGCTGGTAAGATTGAATACCGTCTCGACAAAACTAATATTATACACTGCCCGATAGGCAAGGCATCTTTCGGAGCAGGCAAGCTTGAAGAAAATTTCAACGTTCTTATGGAAGCAATCGTAAAGGCTAAACCGGCTGCTGCAAAAGGTACTTACCTTAAATCCTGTACAGTAGCTTCAACAATGGGTCCTGGCGTACCGGTTGCAACTACTAAATACGGCGTATAACTATATTATAAAGACAGTCTGCGGACTGTCTTTTTTTATACCCTTTTTTCACACACGATACGCAAAAAAAAGAGGACGCCGGAGCGTCCCCTGTATTTTTATGAATCAAACGTTGTTTAAATCTGCAGATGTTATCGGGAGTTGGTCAGCACTGATGAGTTCAACACACAGACACTGAATAGCAAGAGCGTCAGTAGGTGTTATACCACTTGAGCCGTTGTCTGTAACGTCCGCATTGAGTTCACCCTGTGCGGAGAGTTTATATTCCGCTTTATCCGGATTTGCGATTGACTGCATGATAAGTACGGCATCGGCAAGTGTTACCTGACCGTCAACGTTAGCGTCACCCCAAAGAATGTCGCCACTCGGTTTAGTTGTCGGGTCTTTATCGTCCGGCTTTGTTGTAGGAGGTGTAACTGTCTGTGAGCCGTCAGCCTTAGCAGCTTCAGCGTTCATGTAAGAAGAAATCCATACAAGTGGTGAGTTCCAGTTGATTGTGATTTCGTTTACTGACCATGCTTCAGCGTTATCAACGTAGCACTTCTGGTTTGCGAGTGTGCCTCTCTTATAGCCGAGACCGCCGATGTATGGGTCTTGCATACCAGCACCAGGACCACCTGACATTACGCCTGCCGGTACCTTCGGGAATGTCGGGTCAACGCCGTTAGCCCAGAATCTGTGGTGTGGCCACTGGAGAGTTGTACCCATTTCTGTATCGCCGTAGCCTGATACATATGAGAAGTCAAGACCATTACGTCCGAAGATGTAGTCCATAGCTTCAGCAGCACCGTTCATGTAAGTAACGTCCTTTGTTGCATCGTAAGCGTATGCCATTACGATAGCGTTATTTATAACGAATGAGTTTGAGCCCCACTCATAACCTGTTACCTTGATACCTGCTCCGATGTTTACGCTGTCTTCAAATGTAGCCGGTTTGTACGGAATACCCATACCTTCTTTGCTCATCTGTGCCATGTATTCGTCAGCGGCACTCTTGATAGATGATTCTATAGCATCTCTGTCGGCACCTGTTACCTTATCGCTGAGGTAGAGTGAAAGTGTACCAAGACCGGAAGTACAGCCCCAGTTGAATGAGCTGAATGAACCGTTGTTTTCACCACCGCCGAGGTTGGTTGTTATGCTGAATGCCTTATCGTTGCTTGTACTATCATTTGAGTTGCTGTAAGCCTTGAGGTCATTGTAATATTTTTCGTCGCCTGTTGTTGCGTAGAGTTCGCAGGCTGCCCAGTACTTATCGTCTTCAACGTATGTATCGCCGTAAGCACCACCACCGATTGCCTGATCCATAGGAGCGTAAAGCGGATTAGAAGTATCGTAAGGTTTGAGTTCCTTAGTTGCTGCATCATATGCTTTCTTAGCAGCATCAAGGCACTTCTTAGCGTATGCGTCATCAATGCCCTCCCAGAGACGTGCAGCCTGTGCAGCAGTAGCGGCGAGGTTGTAAGTAGCTGCGTACGTCGGCGGTTTTACGATACGTGTACAGTTTTCGAAACCTTCGTACTTCCATGAGTGGATAGCAAGACCGGTCCACTTGTGGTCGTGCATCTTGTGGTAAACCATGCCCTCATATTTGCCCCAGTATGGGTCTTTTGAATCTACCATCATAGCGAGCATGAAATCAAGTTCAACCTTTGCTTCGTCGAGAATGTTAGGAGCACCGTTGCTGTTTTCAGGTACGAGAACTGCGCCATTATCGCCCCATATAGCATCATTGCCGTTCTTCTTCGACATTTCATAAGCGTTCTGGAGAGTCCATACGGAAATACCACCGTTAACTACGTATTTACCGTGGTCACCGGCATCGTACCAACCACCAGTTACATCTATTTCATATGACTTGTCGCCGTCGAACTCAGAAGAATATGACTTCTGCCACTTGGACTGTACATATGCCTTATCCGGATTGTGTCCGGCTTCTTTATGTGCGAGTGTGCTTGTATCGCCGTTCTTGATGTATTCCGCTTCAATCGGAACGCCTGAACGGTTCTGATAGAAATAGCTGATAGAATCTCTTACGAGTTCTTCGCTGTAAATGTTTTCGTCAATGCGGAACTGGTGGCTCTGGTTCATTACGTAATCCTGGTCTGTTACCCAGTTATGCCACATAACCTTGTCGCCGTCCATTGTTGTATCATAAGCGGCTTCTTTCATACCAGACCTTGTGCCTGATACGCCTGTTGTATCCTTTACAAAGATTGAATATACGCCGGGAGTGGTGAATTTTGAGAAGTCAATAATGTGTACATTAGCACCACTGTCCTTGTACTTGTCGCCTTCTGTTGCACCTGTACCGGAGTTCGGGTCAGCACCGAATACTGTTGTCTGACCAGTAAATACAGCACTTCCGGAAGCGTCACGGATTTCAAATTCAAGAGGTGAAGAAGCGTCTGTTACATAAGATGCTTTCTTCTGGAGGTTCGGATAGTAACCAACCTGATTAAGACGTACGTTAGATTTCGGTCTGATTACGCCGAATTCGTTTGTCTTATCAAAGTCGTTTTCATTGCCTGTTGTATCTTCAAGTGTGAGGTTATCGAACTTGAGAACTGTTCCTGCAGGGAAGCAGTCTACAGGCTGGTGCTCACCCTTACCGCCGTAATGGAAAGCCCATTCTGCAACGTCGAGGGTCTGATCAGCTGTGAAAGTAGCATCAAATGAGTTTTTACCTGCATTGATAGTTACGCAGTCCCATGACTGGTTGAAGTCCTTACCGTTGCTACCCATGTCGTTATGCCATACTTCTTTAGTACCTGAATAGTCGCCGATTTTTGTATACATCTGACCAGCATTGGAAGCATCTACTTCCCAGTGTACCTTATATGTATGACCTGACTGAATTTTAAGTCCTCTGTGACGGAGCTGTAAGTCCCATCTTGATTCAGGACCATGAATTTCTTCGAGTGTTACGTTGTATGTACCGTCTGCGATTTCGAAAGTCTGCTTAGCTGGGTTAGTTTCGCAGGTATGCCACGGAAGACCGATACCCTCATCGAAGGTGGACTGTCCGAGCTGGTCACCGGCGAATGCTCCCATAGGAGCGATTACGGCTGTAGCGGCAGAAAATGCCATAGCTGTAGCCATAAGTCCACCGGCAATTTTTTTACCAAATGTCTTATGCATTTTAAGTGCCCTCCCTTAAAAATATAGGTTTAACTATAACGCAGTGCCAGTGCAAACACTGCGATTATATTCTGATTCATGGCAAGCGGTTTGTCCTTAAAGGACTTGCACCAAACCGTTTAACTTACCACTTTTATTATATTATATCCCGTAAAAAAAGTAAATAGCTTTTCTGAAATTCGTTGATTCCGCTAATATTGCTTTACGGATTTTGTGCATATTTCACAGTATCGGGTAAACATATAAGTGAGATGAACACCCTTATATTAAGTAAATATGAATAAGTTATATTTTATTTATTTATTTATTTATCAAGAATGCTCACGTCGAACGGGAAGCCGTCAATAATATTAACCATCAGACACTGTATAGCGAGTGCGTCTGTAGGAGTAACACCATCACCGATATTTGCGACATCCGCATTTTTAGTACCCTGTTCAGTAAGTTTATACTTTTCTTCATTCGGATTTGCGATTGACTGCATTATAAGTACGGCATCTGCGAGACTTACCGTACCGTCTTCATTGGCATCACCAAGTAATGTCTTGTCGTCACCTGCTCCGGTAGGTTTAGTAGTAAGTTCAGGCTTTGTAGTTGGCTGTTGTGTAAGGTCGGGTTCTGTACCGTCGGGTTCTGTACCCCATACAAGAACGTCGTCAACATACATTGTGATATGCTTGTTGAGTGAATCGGGTTTCTTGAGGTCTGTAGCATCTTCCACGCCCTCGTATGACCAGTCATTTGACGGATTCCATGCACCTTTAGTTGATTTGCCGTCAATAGCATCAGGGATAGAAATTCTGAACTGCACTTCATCTCTGTGTTCGCTCTGACCGGTAGGCTGTATCGCTCTTCCGTCCTCAAACGCTATCTCGACGTAATAAATATTACCGTCGTATTGTACAGGTTTTTCCGAGGCTGTGGCGTAACCCTGCTGACCCTCCTGATATTGCTGTGAACCTACTTTTACCGTAATATCATCTACAGACAAACCGGCTTCAAGAAGTTCAGAAACATCAAAGTAATATCTGTACTTTATATTCTTTGCTACTCGTGTAGGCCATGCGGTATGATTCATCGCCCACGCTTTAATCTCGGTGTAACTGTCACCGCTACCGTTGAGTACCGCCGCAATCTCCCATTCCGACCACTTCGGAGTTTCAGGCTGTGGGAAATCGGCAAGAGGTTCACCGCCGTAATCGTCAATCATCGCACAGAGTGTGGCGGTATAGCCTGCGTTGTAGTCTACCGCTACTTCTGTATACTGGAAGTCTGAAACCTTATAATTTCCGTATTTTCCCTCACTGTCCGGTCCGCCTATCAATGCACCGTAAAGCGTATGTGCGTATTCCGTCTGCCAGCCTTCAGAACTCTCTTCCTGTCCTAACTCGTTCCAGTGGTCATCATGTATGCCGGAAGCTGTTCTGTGGTGTATCGCTGACGGTGATTTCTCACCCATACCGAGTACGTAACTTAAACCCTCTTCATTATCTCCGAAACAGTAATTCATCTGACTATCCGCCCATTTGTCGAACTTATCCGACAGTGTGGCATCATCTTTGAAAATCGTATCACTTGCGAGTTTTGCAATCCATGCGGTATTAGTTGCGTGACGTAAGCATCCCCACTGTGTGAGCCATGACAGACCTTTTGACGTTATCTTACCCTCAAACGGTTTTGAATCCTCACCCATCCAGTACTTCAGATGTCTTGCGATATGGTCAACCCACTCTTTTTTACCGGTATTCTGTGCATACAGTAACGCCGCCGCCTGTGTGGTATCGTCCCAGCAAAGACCCCATGTATATTTTCTGTCGCTGGACTGGTTTTCCGTCGGGAAGTTTGGTATATAATCCTTTTCGCAGATGTCAAGGTATTTCTGTTCACCGGTAGCCATATACAACCAGTTCGCAGCGTACATACAGTCATCAAGCCATGAGGAAGTGTTATACATACCCGACATACCGCCTATATCCTTACAATCCCTTGTTTTGTCAGCGAGTTCAAAAAGACTTATTGCGTGTTCGAGATACTCCTTCGCTTTTTCGGGTTGTTCGTCCTTGAAGATTATGTAACCCTCTGCCAGACACGCCGCCGCCAATGCCTCTACGGATGCGTTTTCCACTTCGTCGTATGGTCTTTCCCAGTCGTCGTTGTTGAGATGATGTTTTCTTAAATAAACCTCCGCACTGCACCATATGTTATGGTCTGTAGAACCGCCGGTGAAGTCTCCGATTGTTCCTATTACCTTATCGCCTCTGTCGCAACCAAGCACGAAATCCATAGCCCACTGTATATTATTCCGGTAACTCTCACCGAGACCGGCTTTATCAACGGCATCTTTATACTGGATGTATCCCCACGCCATGAGTGAAGCACTATATGCATTTGTCAGATTGAATTTAAAATGGTCTCCTGCATCGAACCAGCCACCCGGTACAACGTCCGTTTCGTTGCCGTCCTCGTCAACCATAGAATCCGCACGCCACGGGACATTATTCCATTCCGGCAACTTGCCTGATTGCTGAACCTCATAGAAAAACATTGACTTCTGTAAAGCCTCTGCATAGTTGTACTTCGATTCCGCTTTTGCGGTGGTAACGCTACCATTCGGCATATACACGGCAAGTCCGGCGGAAAGTGCCAGTGCCGAAGCCATAGCGGTAATCTTCTTTAAAATCATAGATTTCAAAACCCCTCTCTGTTGGATTAGTATAATTTAAATATACATTATTTATTTTAATTTGTCAATAATATTCCGGAAAATTTTTTATTTACTTTACATATTTGTCAAGAATACGAAGGGTCATATTATCGTATTTTCCGCCATAGAATTTATCAATAACCTTTACGAAAATATCAATTGACGGGTCGACGATATGAAACAGGGTCATACTTGACCGTACTTTCATAGCATCCGTATAACCGAATATATTTATTGCTGTATCGTTCAATGAAAATAAAGTCTCCGAAATTTCAGTCAACCTGCTCCGGAGTGTATTGTTTTCAAGATACTGTTTTGCTTCGGTAATATCTTTTATACCGTAATATTTAGCGGTCTGACTTCTTCCGAGTTCTGCAAGTTGCGGAAATATATACCAAATCCAGTGTGACATCTTTCTGCCGTTTTTTATTTCATTCAAAGCTATGTGATAGGAATGTTCCTGTGCCTTTAAAAATCTTTCCATAAAAAACCTCTTTTTAAAAAAAGGAACTGTACGGAATCGCACAGTCCCCTGATAGTCAGTGATTATTCAGCATTTTCAGATACTTCAACGTCACGTATGGAAATGCTTACTCTCTTTCTGTCTTCTTCGATATTCGTAATCTTTACCGTTACTTCATCGCCGACGGAAAGAACATCTTTAACGTTTTCCACTTTCTGACTGGAAATCTTCGAGATGTGTATGAGACCGTCCACACCGTCGATAATCTGTGCGAATGCACCGTATGCGGTAATGGATACTATTGTAGCGGTTACGATATCGCCTACTTTGTGGTTATTCATGAAGATGTCCCATGGATTTTCTTCAGTTTTCTTGTAGCCAAGTGAGATTCTGCCGGATTCCTTGTCAAGGTCTTTGATGTAAACTTCAAGCGTATCGCCTATGCTGATAACTTCGCTTGGATGTCTTAATCTCTTCCAGGAAAGTTCGGAAATATGTACCATTCCGTCAATACCTCCGAGGTCAACGAACGCACCAAAGTTTGTAAGTGACTTTACTTTACCTGTAAATGTATCACCTATGCTTGTATTTTCCCAGAATTTAGCCTTAGCTTCTTCTCTCTGAGCGTTCTGAACTGCCTTTATCGAACCTACCGCACGCTTTCTGCCTTCCGTAACTTCGATAATCATGAACTGTACTTTCTGTCCTTTGAGCTGTTCGAGGTCTGCACCTCTTGCAAGTCCGGTATGGGATGCCGGTATGAATACCCTCACGCCGTAAATGTTAAGAGTTACGCCCTTGTTTACGATGTTTCTTACAACACCTTCAAGTACTGTACCTTCTTCCTTAGCCTTTACAATTTTCTCGTAACCAGCCTGCTCGTCAACCTTTTTCTTGGAGAGCGAAACTGTACCTTCCGCATCATTCACCTTGATTACAACAAGTTCGATTTCCTCACCTACGCTTACAACGTCTTCGGGTTTTTTAGTGATGTCATCTGTAAGGTCTTCAAGTTTAACATATCCGGTATGCTTTGTGCCGAGTGAAACGACTACTTCCGTATTGTTCACAGACTCGACAACAGCCTTGACTTTTTCTCCTGTATATATTTTCTTGAAAGACTTGTCAAGCAATTCCTGAAAGTTTTCCTCTTCCTGAATAGTTTCCTTTTCGATTTCTGCCATTTTGGTTAGTACCTCCTTAATTATATAAGCCGGAGTAGATGCTCCGGCAGTAATGCCGATATTTTCAGCAACGGGAATATTTACAGTTTCCAGTTCCGCCGAGTTTTCTATATGATACGTTCTGCAATATTTACTGCATACGTCGTAAAGCTTCACGGTATTTGAACTGTGTTTACCACCAACTACAATCATAATATCAGATTTTTTTGCAAGTTCCCGTGAATCAGACTGCCTTGTATCAGTAGCGTTACAGATAGTATCAAATATGATGACTGGTATGTTTTCCGGAATCTCTTTTAAACACTTTTCCCATACTAATATATTATACGTCGTTTGAGCGACAAAAGCAATAGTTTTTTTAAAATTTTCGTCGAGATTTTCAAAAAAGTGTTTTAGTTCAAAATTATCTTTAAAAACGGAATAATTTTGTTCACAATGACCAACGATTCCTTGCACTTCAGGGTGTGTGGAATCACCGGCGATAAGTATAAAACAACCCTCTTTCGTTTTTTCCTCGACTATCCTGTGAATCTTCGATACAAAAGGACAGGTGGCGTCAAGTAGTCTGTTACCTTTTTTTTCAATCTGTTCATAAATTTCTCTGCCTACACCGTGCGAACGTATGACAACAGTTTCGTCCGGCTGGAGTTCGTCAACTGTATTGACAATCCTTACGCCTTTGGCGGTCATATCGTTCACGACATCCTTATTATGTATGATAGCCCCGAAAGTTGCGACTTTCGCACCGGTTGCAAGTTCATTATACACCATTTTCACAGCCCTGTCAACCCCGAAACAATAACCGGCAGAATCTGCTACCGTAATTTTACTCATTTTTTTCCTCCGGTTCGCCCTCAACCAATAACTTTATATCATTCATATAACGGTTTTTAAGTCTTACAACCTGACGGGGATTAGGTGTATCGCAGATTTCGCAGTAATCTGCCGGATTTATCGGTTTACCGTATTTTACCGTAACTTTCGTCCGGAATTTCAGCTTTTCACCGAAAACTATTCCCACCGGAACGATAGGTTTTCCCGAACGTGCGGATATAAGACCTGCTCCGGAATGTCCTTTATGTACCTTGCCGTCCTTGGAACGTGTACCCTCCGGAAAAATCATCAGGCTTTTATTATTATTCAGTGCCTCAACTGCCGTATCTATTACCGCCGTATCTCCCTTACCTCTCGCAACAGGAAACGCTCCCGCACTTCTTATTACCGCACCGAAAAACTTATTCCTGAATAACTCTTCCTTTGCCATGAATGCGTGTTTACCCCGTAACGCACAACCTATAAACGGTGGGTCTGCATTACTGCGGTGGTTCGATGCGAATATTACTGTTGTATCTTTCGGGATGTTTTCCCTGCCCTCGAATTTAAGATTGAATGCGATACTCATTACAACCCTGACTACAAATTTTTCTATAGCGTAAAGCATAAAATATCACCTGCCTGTCTTCTGATTTATTATTTTAATTATAGTATCGACAACTTCCCGAAGTGTAAGATTAGTACTGTCAACGAGTACTGCATCATGTGCCTGTTTAAGAGGTGCAACGGGTCTGTTCATGTCATTGTAATCACGTTCTATGATGTCCCTTAAAATTTCCTCATAACCCGGACAGTCTGATTTTTCCGAAAGTTCTTTATACCGACGGTTTGCACGTTCTTCCGGAGTAGCGGTAAGAAAAATTTTTACATCCGCTTCCGGAAGTACAACAGTTCCGATGTCTCTTCCGTCCATGATTACGTTATTTTCCCGGGAGATTTTCTGTTGAGTACCGAAAAGATATTCACGTATCGCCGGTATCGCAGAAGTTCTTGACGCTTCCATGGAAATTTCAGGAGTACGGATTAATCCTGTAACGTCTCTGTCGGAAAGAAATACTCTTTGCGTACCGTCTGCAAATTTCAGTGAAACAGCTGCTTTTTTTATTTCCATCGGGATATTTTCATCAGAAATATTATTTTCCGTAATGTATAGTGCGATAGTTCTGTATAACGCCCCCGTATCGACGTATATATATCCCAGTTCCGCAGATACTATCTTTGCAACTGTACTTTTACCTGCTCCTGCCGGACCGTCGATTGCAATATTTATTCCCATTTTTTTAACTCCTTTACATATATAATACGGCTGAATATGCCGTTGAAAATGCGATTTGCAGATTGAAACCGCCTGTATAAGCGTCAACGTCTATAACCTCTCCGGCGAAATACAAACCCTGTACTATTTTTGATTCCATAGTTTTCGGGTTTATCTCTCTGACCGATACGCCACCACTCGTTATAATAGCCTCCTCAACAGGTCGGAATCCCGATACCCTAACCGGAAACGCTTTGACCAGTCCGCCGAATTTATGACGCTGTTCTTTTGTAATGCCGTTTACTTTCTGTTCCGGACTTATTCCCGACAGTTTAATTATAACCGGAATAATTTTCGCCGGAAGAAGTTTCCGTATACCGTTGATAAAGTCACGGTTTAAATTTTCGGAAAAATCACGTTGTATTCTGTTGTCAAGCTGTTCAGGCGTGAGAGCAGGTTTTAAATCTATCAGAATCTTATATCGTCCCGACTGCATTTCACGTATATGTGAACTCGCACTCAGTACAAGAGGTCCGGAAACTCCGAAGTGTGTGAAAAGCATTTCACCGAGTTCGGAATATATGAGTTTATCGCCGTCGTACAGATTTAAAGTCACATTTTTCAGGGAAAGTCCCATCATATCCGCACAGTATCTGTCCGGCGATACCAACGGTACGAGACTTGGTTTTATATCCGTTATCGTATGTCCTGCCGATTCCGCCAGTCTGTAACCGTCACCGGTTGAACCTGTCTTCTGATACGATTTCCCCCCACACGCAATAAGTACGGATTTTGCGTAATAACAGTCTTTTCCGGCTTTAACTCCCTTACAGATATTATTTTCCGTAATCAGTTCCGTTACACGTTTCCTGATAACTTTCACTCCCGATTTTTTCATCTCACGTGCGAGACAATCCGCTATATCATCAGCTTTATCGCTGACGGGAAACACTCTGTTACCACGTTCCGTCTTTAGCGGTACGCCTGATTCTTCAAAAAATTTCATTGTATCGTAAGCATCAAATGCGGAAAATGCACTGTACATAAACCGGTTATTTACCGGTATATTTTTCATATGCTCCTGTACGTCGGAATTATTTGTAAGATTACATCTGCCTTTACCGGTAATGCGTAATTTACGTCCTAATTTTTCGTTAGGTTCAAAAAGAAGTACGCTTTTCCCGAAGCGTGAAGCCTGTACCGCTCCGAAACAGCCGGATGCTCCCCCACCTACTATAATTATATCAGTCATTTTTTCATTAACCTCTTCATTAATTCACGTATATTTTTACGTCTCTGTTCAGTTGCCGTAACATCTGCTAACCATTTACCGTCAGTCTCCGTGACCACATCGCCTTCCCTGACATCTTCCGGCAGGCGTGAACGTTCTATCTCAATAAATCCGCCGTCAGTTTCGATTACGGCTATATTATCTTCTAAACGGTCAATAACATTCATATAATATTACCTCTCCGTCTTTACGTCAAGACTTTTACCGTCGGAAGTGAATACTACAGTTCCCATAATATCAGTACGGTAAATCTTATCCGTAAATTTACTTAAATTTTCAATGGTTATATCACAGGGATGTCCGTATGAATTGCCTGCTCCACACGATATAACGGCATAATCCGGCTTTATTACGTTCAGAAAATCTTCCGAAGATGACGTATCACTGCCATGATGTCCTACTTTATATACGTCTATATCCTGAAGTTTACCGCTCTGTATCATCTCATTTTCCGCAAGTTTTTCCGCATCACCGCTGAATATGAAACTATTATCTCCATGATTCATTACAAACGTTACGGAATAATTATTAACGTTGCTGTAATCCTCACTGCACGGTGCGATTATTTCAAGTTCCGCATCTCCGAGATTTATTTTTCTACCGGTTACCGCCTCCGTAAGTGACAGATTTTTCTCTGAGCAGGCAGTAAGAAATTTTTCAAAATACTTTGTTGTGGGAGTGTCGCTGTCGTCTATGTGCGGAATAATCATCTCGCCTATGCTGAAATGTTCTACAATCTTACTCATACCGCCCATATGGTCAGAATGTGGATGAGTTCCCACAACGTAATCAATATCCGTTATACCCATGCCGTCGAGATACGAAATAACCTTTTCACAGTCACCGGCTTCTCCGCAATCTATAAGCATATCCGTATCACCCGATTTTATGTATATACTGTCACCCTGTCCGACGTCTATATAACTTACTGTCAGTTCGTCGAGATTTCCGGCAAGTCCGCCGGTTGTGAAGTTCCATACAAGAAACCCTACCAACATTAAAATTATGACCGGTATCGCTTTTAATAACGTTTTCCTTTTCTGTTTCGGTGACTGCTGGTCATATTCCTGTTTGGTTTTCCGTGCGTACTCGGTGAGATTTTTTTTCTGTTCTTCCGTGAGTCCGAATTTACCTTTTTCTGACAACTTTTTTCACCTGACTTTCTGTTATCTTTTCTGCCACCGTCAACAAGACATTCCGGAGAATTTCCTATCAAATCGTATCTTCCGGCTTTCCGTAACGCTTTCAGAACGATTTCCTTATTCTGCGGTCTGAAATACTGTAACAATGCCCTCTGCTGTGCCTTTTCCTCCGGAGTTTTCGGGACATATACGCTTTCCATAGTGTAGGGGTCAAGTCCTGTATAGAACATACACGTTGAAATAGTACCGGGGGTAGGGTAAAAGTCCTGTACCTGCTCCGGACGGATTCTGTTTTCTTTCAGAAATACCGCTAATTCAATAGCTTCATTCAATGTACTTCCAGGGTGCGAGGACATAAGATAAGGGACTAAATACTGTTCCTTGCCGATTCCTTTTGTTATTTCGTAAAATTTTTTCTGAAATGCCTTGTATGCTTCTATATGAGGTTTGCCCATTCTGTCGAGTACCACCGCCGAACAGTGTTCAGGTGCAACCTTTAATTGTCCGCTTACATGATATTTTATCAGTTCACGGATAAATTCACCGTCTTTGTCCTGCATCAGATAATCATATCTTATTCCGGAACGTATGAACACTCGTTTTATACCCTTGATTCTGCGTATTTTCCGTAAAATTTCCATATATTCCGTATGGTCTGCCTTAAGTGCCGGACATGGTACAGGTGCGAGACATTTTTTTCCCATACACAAACCTTTACTTATCTGCTTATCACACGACGTACTACGGAAATTTGCGGTAGGTCCGCCGACGTCGTGTATGTATCCTTTGAAATCCGGCATTTTCGTAATACGTTCCGCTTCTTCAAGTATCGACTTCTCACTTCTGCACGTTACACGTCTTCCCTGATGCAGTGCGATTGAACAGAAATTACAATACCCGAAACACCCCCGGTTATGAGTGATAGAAAATCTTACTTCCTCAATACCTGGTACTCCGCCGACTGTCTCGTATATCGGGTGATACGTTCTTGTATACGGCAGGGAGTAAATGTAATCAAGTTCTTCTGTCGTCAGACTATATGCCGGTGGATTCTGTACCAGCATCATATTACCGTGTCTCTGAATTACCGTTTTTCCGTATACCTCGTCCTGCCAGTCGTATTGTATCTTAGTCGCTTTTGCGTACTCTCTTTTATTATCCCTCACCTGCTCAAACGCCGGACATTGTGCGGAACCTATCGGCGTATTTACCGGTTCCGTGAGATAACACGTACCTCGTATATCGTGCATATCCCGTATACTCTCACCTGCCGACAGTCTCCGGCATAACTCCTGTATCTGATGTTCACCCATACCGTACATTAACAAATCCGCTCCGCTGTCTACCAGTACCGACGGTCTGACTGTATCGTCCCAGTAGTCGTAGTGTGCAAATCGTCTCAATGATGCTTCAAGTCCGCCTATCGCTATCGGTATATCCCCGAAATACTCCCTTATCTTCCGGCAGTACACTATTACCGCTCTGTCCGGACGCTTTCCCGCAATTCCTCCGGCTGTATACGCATCTTCTGAACGCTTTTTTTTCGCAGAAGTATAATGTGCTACCATAGAATCTATGTTACCTGACGTTACTAAAAATGCGTACTTCGGTTTACCGAATTTTTTAAAATCCCTGTCGGTGTGCCAGTCGGGTTGCGATATTATCCCGATTGTATACCCCATATCCTGAATAAGCCTTGAAATTATAGCTACTCCGAAGCTGGGGTGGTCAACGTATGCGTCACCGGTAACGTATATAAAATCAAACTGTTCTATTCCGAGTTCGTCCATTTCTTTTTTAGTTACCGGCAGAAATTTATCATAACTTTCCATTAATTAACCCTCCTTTTTGAAAGATTTCATTTTTTCGTACTCCTCTGCCGTAATCAGTACCTTCCGGGGTTTCGCACCGTCTTTTGTACCGATAATTCCCATTTCTTCGAGTTTGTCTATAATACGTCTCGCCCGTGCATAACCTAACTTGAATTTCCGCTGTACCGCAGATGTTGAAATCTGTCCGCTACCTATCGCCATTTCTACCGCTTTTTCTATGAAATCTTCGTCAGTAAGAAGTATATTATTGTCTTCGTTACCGTTTCCCGATAAGTTTTTAGTCTGTGGTATAAAATTTTCTACCGCCTGTATAATATCGTCGTCGTACTCTGCTTCACCTTGCTTACGTATATACCCGACTGTTGCATTTATATCATCCGGCGATGCGTAACAACCCTGTACTCTCAACGGTTTACTCGTGCCAATCGGCATATACAACATATCGCCGTTACCCATAAGTTTATCCGCACCTGCCATATCAATTATAGTCCGTGAATCAACCTGAGACATTACTGATAATGCTATCCTGCTCGGAATATTCGCCTTGATAAGTCCGGTTATAACGTCTGTGGTAGGTCTCTGAGTGGCTACTACTAAATGTATTCCGGAGGCTCTGCCCATCTGTGCGAGACGACAGATATAATCTTCTATCTCCTTACCGGCTACCATCATAATATCCGCCAACTCGTCTATGAATATTACAATCTGCGGAATTTTTCCGATATTATTCTGTTCCGCATAAGTATTATATGACTTTATATCATTTACTCCGGCATCTGCGAAAATCTGATAACGTCGCATCATCTCGCCGACTGCCCAGTTCAATGCACCGGCAGATTTCCGGCACTCCGTGATTATCGGTATCAGTAAGTGTGGTATGCCGTCGAATACGCTGAACTCTACTATTTTAGGGTCTATGAGTATTACTTTTACTTCGTCGGGTGTGGCGTTATACAGGATGCTCATTATTATTGAACGTGTACAGACGGATTTTCCTGACCCTGTTGTACCGGCTATTATTACGTGTGGCATCTTTGCAATATCTCCGAGTATAACGTTACCGGCTATATCCTTTCCAACCGCAAAAGTCAATCTGCTTTCTGCATTGATAAATTCCGGTGATGACAGTATTTCACGTATCGTAACGGTATCTTTTATCTCATTCGGTACTTCTATTCCCACTACCGATTTCCTCGGTACTGGTGCTTCTATACGCACTCCCTGTACGGCAAGATTCAACGCTATATCGTCCTCAAGATTCTTTATCTTCTTTATCTGTACCCCTACCCCTGGTTGTATCTCGTAACGTGTTATTGCCGGACCTCTTAACTTATCCTTTACCGTCGCTTCCACTTTGAAACTCCTTAACGTATTTACTATTATTTCCGCTTTAGATTCCATTTCCGCATCTATTGCCTGTAAATCCGCTTTATTTTCCGGTAAGTCAAGCATTTCCGCAGACGGTAAAATATATATTTTTTCCGGTTCAGGTTCTTCTTCAACCTCTTCAACCGTCTCTTTTTCAACCGGTTCTTCTGATGTCTCTTCCGTATCTTCTTCGGTCGGAGCAGGTACGGTATCTTCTTCTGGTAATTCCTGCTCCGTTACCGTTACCGGATTATCTTCTTCATCTTCAAGCGGAATATCAATATCAAAATCCTCTTCCGGTACTGTACTACTGCTTACCGGTACGGATATTTCAAAAAATTCACGGTCTACCGGTATTTCCGGACGTTCATTTATTATATTTATCGCTTCCATATCCGCATCAAATGATTCTTTTTCTATATCGTCGTCAAGGTCATCTTCGTTGAATATCTCGTTTAATGCCCCACCCATAAGCATACTATACAGTACCGGTACTAATTTTCCGAAACTCCGGAACGGTTTTGAAATAAATTCGATAAACTCCATCAGGCTTTTATGCGTGAAAAACATACCCGCTACAAAAAACAGCATCACTATTATTATACGTGAACCTGTCTTCCCGAAAAAACTTATAAGCGGTCCGGCAACTATATAACTCGCAACTCCTCCGCCACCAAGTCCCACACCCTCCTTGAAAAGATTTGTTATGTGTTCACTGAAATTTTCCCCTATCAGTTCACCGGATGCGAATATCTGTATAGCACCGCATATCAGAAATACTATCACTATCCCCCATATCACACGGTCAAAAATACACTTGCTGTTTTTTTCAAGTCCTAACTGTACGGATGTATAAATCAATACTATCGGCACGGCTATTACCGCAAATCCGAACATACCAAGCAGAAAATTATGTACTTTTAACCAGCCGTCACTTCCACTTACAAACGTCATGAAAAACGACAGTACACCCAGTGCGAAAAGTACCACAGACCAGAAATAATTTTTATCATTTATGACCGGTAACCATTTCAACAACGGATTTTCTGACTTATTTTCCTTATCATCTTTTTTTTCCTCCGGCATCTTACACCTCCTTACAAGGTTTTTTTATGGGCGAACATAGTCCGCCCTCTGTTTCCGTATTATTTAAACGTATCTTTTTTCCGATTCCTCAATAAGCTTATACAGACACTCCATAGCATCACTTAATCCGCCGAGTTCGTCAATAAGTCCGATTTCTACCGCTTTCCTGCCCTCGATAACGCTTCCCACGTCAAGTACCAGTTCTTCCGTATTCAACATGAACCGTCTGAAATCTTCCGCACTTATCCGACTGTTACCGGTCACGAAATTTATGATTCTGTCCTGCATCTTGTCGAAATATGATAACGTCTGCGGTACGCCTAAAACTGTACCGTTCATGCGGACGGGGTGTATCGTCATGGACGCTGACGGTACTATAAATGAATGTTTCGCACTTACCGCCAAAGGTACGCCTATAGAATGTCCGCCACCTACTACAAGCGATACCGTCGGGGTTTTCATACCGGCTATCAGTTCCGCTATCGCAAGACCTGCTTCAACGTCTCCGCCGACCGTATTCAGTATTATAAGCAGTCCCTCAACGCTTCTGTCCTGCTCTATCGCTACAAGTGCCGGTATAATGTGTTCGTATTTGGTAGTCTTATTCTGTTCCGCCAGTACGTAATGCCCCTCAATCTGTCCTATCACCGTCAGGCAATGTATCAGATGCTTTGAGTTCTGTGATACGCTCTGACCGTTTTCAGTAATAAGTTTAGCTTCGTCAAGTTTTTCCCCGGTTTCCGTTTTTTTATCATCATTTTCCATAAGTATGACCTCCATGTAAAAAAATACTCACTCTTATTATGCGTAAATTTTCCGGAGATATACATTAATAATTATATATTACTCCTTCTGTAAAGTCAATACGGACTTTCACAAAAATTTTCCCATACGTATATTATTTCTATACTTTCGGTAATTATAAAC
>JAIDCY010000031.1:0-7141 GCA_029055625.1 Ruminococcus sp.
CTGTAATGGGGACAAGTGAAAATTTAAGTTTATATCTGAAAGTGCCGTCAATAAAACTGACATCTGCACTTACAGGAAGTACGAGTGAAAGAATAATCAGAAACAGAAACAGTCCGATAATACCGAGGAGGATATATAACAGAATTTTCAGAATAATCAACAGTGAATCCCCCTTTAAGACTGTGTTTTTTGCATATTTTCAACAGGTGGCAAGTCGGAGAGCGAGTTTAACCCGAAACATCGCAGAAAAGCGGGAGTAGTACGATAGGCGGTGGGTTTATTTGGTGTGTCAAGATGTCCTGCTTCTTCAATCAGACCTTTTTCAATCAGACTGTTTATGACATATGAACTGTTCACACCACGTACTTTTTCAACGAATCCTTTTGAAACAGGCTGATTATACGCAATAACGGCGAGGACTTCCAAGGCGGAAGCGGAAAGAGGTTTGTTTCTGCTGATTGCGAGGGCATCACGTATTACCGGTGCGAACTCCTCACGGGTGCAGAGCTGATAACAGTTTTCAAGTTTTCTTATACATAAAGCACTTCCTGTGTCCTGATAGCGTTGATTTATGGAATCAATCATTGAAATAACGGTTTTTGAATCAGAACCGCATATTTCCGAGAGTTTACGTATACTTACAGGGTCACCACCTGCGAACAGTACGGCTTCTATAACAGCTTTTTTCTTTTCGGTTTCCAGTTTTTTTCACCGTCCTTCATGAAAATTTTTTCGTTATCGTCGCTGATACATATTCTTCCGGAGCGTGTAAGTTCGAGTACTGCGAGGAATACCGCAACACGTTCCGAGCGGTTATTTATACCGGTATACAGGGAATCAATATCGACAGAACCAGTTGAATAGAGTTGTCGGAGAATATGTACAACCTTTCTTATTACCGGGACAATCCGGTGTTTCACGACGGAATTTATTTTATTTTCGATTTTGTACTCTGTAATTTCCGGAGAAAATTTTTTTAGGTCAAGATTACCGAGTACATCAGCGAGAACATCGGGGGAATGTATAGATTTATATGATTTATCCGCCTTTATCCTGAAAGGTGGGTGAGTAAAAATATTGTCGGTATACAATTTGCTGAGATTATCCGCAACGGATTTACAGATTGAATATTCAATCAGTGAGTTCTGAAGTTCAGTTTTCAGCATTTCTGCGGTATCGGATTCAGGGAGCAGGGAAGCGGTCTTGATATATATAAGATGGGCGGTCATTTCGAGGAAGTCGCCGGATATTTCAAAACCATTTTCATGGCAATTCTGCATAAAATCGAGATACTGGCTAAGCAGTACAGAAATTTCAATATTAAAGATATCCATTTTATGACGGCTTATAAGGTTCAGAAGTAAATCAAGCGGACCGTCAAAGCCGTCAATATGGAACGATAATTTTTCCATTTCAGGAGATACCCCATTTATGCTGTGGGATTTTCAGGACGAGTTCGAGCATATGATTGCTTACGAAGTTGCAGGCGATATTGAGTATATTGAACTGTGCAGGTACGTAATTAAGAGCGAGTATTACGATAAGAAAACCCATTTGCAGTTCACGCTGATGAAGATAAAACCAGCGGTCAGCTTTTTCGCCGAGGAAGTAACGCAAGATGTTGAAACCGTCGAGAGGTGGGAAAGGTATCAGGTTAAACATGGCGAGACCGATATTAATGCTGAAAAGATACTGAAGTAACATCAGAACGCTTGACATAGTAGTTGTATCCAGTGAGAAGTAAGCGTTCATACCGGCATCAGTACAGAGCAGGCAAGCCCATATGAAAATAGCGATAAAACCGGCGATAAGGTTAGATACAGGACCGGCAAGAGCGGTAAGAGCGTACCCACCACGTGGATTTTTCATGCGGTTCGGGTTGACCTGTACGGGTTTAGCCCAGCCGAAACCTGTAAGGACTATAAGAACCGAACCGAATAAATCGAGATGTGCGAACGGGTTCAGACTTATTCTTCCCTGACTTTCAGCGGTATCATCGCCGAGCCACTTGGCGACGAGTGCGTGTGAGGCTTCATGTACCGGCATTACGAGAAACAGGGTAACAAGTCGTGAGAAAATCCGCATAGTAGAATAAATGTTCATAGATTCCCTTTCTTTGAATAAGATTTCACATTACCGGATTAGAAAACCGGTGAATATGATTACTACTTATTATACTACATCATAGCAGATTTTTCAAGTAAATATTAGTAAATTTCATAAAATAAAAAATTTTTTTGAAAATTTTTAAAAAAACGCTTGACTTTTCAGGAAATACATGATATACTAATTCTGTTGACTTTTTTAAACAGATAAGGAGGTGCAATCTGATGGCAAAATGCGATTTCTGCGGAAAGGGTGTTACTTTCGGAATCAAAGTTTCCCACTCGCACAGACGTACTAACAGAACATGGAAACCAAACGTTAAACGTGTAAAGGCAGTTGTCAAGGGTACTCCTTGTCATGTTTACGCTTGCTCAAGATGCTTACGTTCCGGTAAGGTCGAGAGAGCATAATTATGTTAAAAAGAAATGCAGGGTATTCTTTCGGGAATATCCTGATTTTTTTTGCACTTATTAAGACATTTTTAAGAATTTTACAGCTTGATTATTTCTGCGATACGTGCTATAATTAATTAAGAATTGATAATTATGCATTAAACAGGAGGGTGAAAATTATGACTGTATGCGAACATTGCGGAGCGTCAGTACATGGGGACGTATGCGAATACTGCGATATGCCGGTAAGGGATAGTAAAAGACCTGCTCCGGCGGAGATGATATATAAGACGGTAAAGGAAGTAAAGACGTTAAAACTACCGAAACCGGAGAGGAAAAAAAGACGGAAAATACATCTGAAGAAGATTCTGCCACATAAGAGGGTAAAGAAAGAGAAGACACCGAAACCTAAACTTAAACTCAACAAAAGAGGTAAGAAATTCTTACGGCTTGTTTTTGCCGGTACGGTTTCAGTTGTGGGTATCAGCTTCATGATTATGGGACTTGCGGTAAACCATAACGTAACGAGGACTTATATAGAGTATCCACAGCCATATATAGAACAGCCATACGTTGAACAGCCGTATATAGAACACAATCACTATGAATATGATTACGACTATGATTATGACTATGATTACGATTATGATTATGATTACGAATATGCCAACGATTACGAATCAATAGAAGAGACGATAGCTATCGAGATGATACCGGAAGAGGAAGCGATACCGGAATATTACGAAGATTTGCCGGTATACGATAAGAACGAGATACTGAAAGATAACGGAATATTTCCGGCAGGTACTTATCAGATAGGTGTTGACATTCCGGAGGGGACGTATATTTTCATACCTGAATTATCTGACGGTCACGGCACAGAAGCCGTATACGCAGACCCCGACTGCGAAGAGCAGGTTTCCACGGCATACGTACATTTTGACGGTACACGCATTGCGGAAATTACCGGCAGAGGGTATCTTGACTTCTCATGGTGTACGGCGTATAATCTTGATATGTACCCCGATATAGTCAATGACCCGCACAAAACAGAAGGTATGTTCAGAGTAGGAAAGGATATACCGGCAGGTACTTACATGGTAGTATGCGACAGAGAATATGCTGATATGGCGGAATGGTACGTATATTCAAGCATAAACGCAGTAGGAGCGATAACAAAGGAAACCGGAACGCTTGACAATTACGATTGTTATTCAGAAAAATATTACGGCAGAATAACCTTACGAGACGGCGAATACTTTGAATTAAGAAACTGTATTATCGGCGATTTACGTCATAATCGTAATTGATTTTGCGTTTCGCTTGTGAGATTTTAATTCTCAATTACCGCTATCGCCTGCATACCCATTTCACCGTAACGGCGTTCAGCGAGACGTTTTAAGTATGGCATATCTTTCTGTGCGAGTGGGTCATTGAAATAGTAATATTCTTCATCGTATCCTGTCAGTATCAGACAGTGTTCATTTGACTTCCAAAGATAACGTTCGCCGGTTTTATCGATAATCCAGCTGTTCGACAGATTAATAAAAGTAGGCTTCATATCGATGCTTGCCCACATTATAACCGGTACGCCTTTACTGATGTAATCCGCACAGATTTCCGGAATTTCCGTCCCTTTGAGGTCAATGATGTCATATTTTGTATCAGATTTATATTCACGGGGTTTAAGGAATTTGTTAAGAGTGTAGATAATCGCACCGCTGTAACATCCGTAACCGGAATTTTTTTCAGGGTTGCCGATAAAAACCTTGTCAGGGTCACCACCATGCTTACGTTTTTTGGAGTCTTCTGTTATATCAACGGCATTAAGATAACCCTTTTCAATGAGTTCACCGGCTTTTATGTCGAAACCGAGGAAAGCAAGTAACATAGACGTGCTGACGAGTTCGCACCCTGTGGGGTAATCGAACTGTGAGTAATAGGGAACATCAATCATGGATTTTTTTTTCATTATGGGTCTGGACTTCGTGACCGGTTCGGTAGTGGACTGTATTGTAGTAGTAACGGTGCGAATACCGGATTGAGTAGCGGTAGTAATTTCAGTACTGCCGAGTGGATTGATAGAGTTCTGATTTTTGTTACCGCATGAAGTAAGTGCGAAAAGTAAGAGGAATAAAATAAATTTTTTCAAAACGATTCCTTTCATGGTATACAGAATATCAAAGAAACGGGCAGTCTCAGGGGACTGCCTGTAAAATTTTATTCCTCTACCGGTTCTTCTTTTAATTCTTCGTGCGTTTCGGAAACGGTTATATTAGTAACGGATTGAGTAGAGATGATATTTCCGTCTTCGTCTTCCGTATTGATAGTAATTATAACTTCGATATTATTAAAATCGTTGATAACCTGTGGGATATTGGTTACGGTTCTGTGGAGAATTTCCTGCTGGTTGCCGAGATAAACCCTGCCTTGTGGAGTTTCGGGGTTTTCTTCAAGGAGAGTGAAGAGCATACCGAGGACATCAACAGCATTTTTCGGGGGTTGTATAACTCTTTCCGTATCGAGTTTGATTAAGTATTTGCCGAAGTCGGAGATATGCAGGATTTCAGCGAGGATGTCATTATCAAATTTAATTTCAACATGGTTCATAAAATAGCCTCCTTAAGAGCATTGATTTTATCAGTTTTTTCCCATACAACGCCGAGTTCCTCACGTCCCATATGACCGTATGAGGCAAGGTGTCTGTACTGCGGTTTTCTGAGGTCAAGAGTTTCAATAATGGCGGTAGGTCTTAAATCGAATACCTTTGAAACAGCTTCCGAAAGTTTTTCTTCCGAGACCTTACCAGTGCCGAAAGTATCCACAAGAACGGATACCGGATTAGCTACACCGATGGCGTAGGAAAGCTGAACCTCGCACTTGTCAGCGAATCCTCCGGCTACTATATTTTTAGCGATATATCTTGACATATACGCACCGCTTCGGTCGACTTTTGTCGGGTCTTTACCGCTGAACGCACCGCCACCGTGTCGTGAGTAACCGCCGTAAGTATCAACGATAATTTTTCTTCCTGTCAGACCGCTGTCACCTTGCGGACCGCCTATAACGAAACGTCCGGTAGGATTGATAAAGAATTTAGTGTTATCATCTATAAGACTTTCCGGAATAACAGTTCTTATAACGTACTCTTCAATGTCTTTCCGTACCTGATTCAGAGATATATCGGCTGAATGTTGAGAAGATACGACTACTGCATCTATTCTTGACGGTTTGCCTTCGACATATTCAACGGTAACCTGTGTTTTGCCGTCGGGTCTGAGATAGCGTAATGTGCCGTCTTTGCGGACTTCCGTTAATTTCATGGACAGCTTATGTGCAAGGGATATGGGAAGTGGCATAAGTTCGGGAGTTTCGTTGCAGGCGTAACCGAACATAATCCCCTGGTCACCTGCTCCGTTGGAAAGACCGTCATTTTCCGCATTGTTTTCCCTGTACTCGAAAGCCTCATTTACACCCATTGCAATATCAGCAGATTGTTCGTCAATGCTTGTTATGACGGAGCAGGTGTGGGCATCGAAACCGTACTTAGCACGGTCATAACCTATATCCGCTACAACGTGGCGTGCGATTTTAGGTATATCGACTTTAGCGGTGGTAGATATTTCCCCCATACATAGAATCATACCTGTTGTCACAGCCGTTTCGCAGGCAACCCGACCGTGTGGGTCTTGTTCGAGGATAGCGTCAAGAACGGCATCAGAAATCTGGTCAGCGATTTTATCGGGGTGACCTTCCGTTACCGATTCCGACGTAAAAAAAACTTTACTCATAGAAAAAAATAAACCTCCTTAATAAAAAAACGCTCCGATATAATACAGTACCGGAGCGTAAATTTCCAAGAAATCCTCATCTGCCGGATAAACCGCAGGAATTAGCACCTTTTCCGCCGATACGGAAGGTTGCCGGACATCATAGAACCTGTTTTCTCCGTCCTTCTTGATAAGGTTAAGAATATTATATCATGTATTTCCGGAAATGTCAATAGTTCAGGAGATTATTTTTTTTATAGTTTTCAAGTGCTTCAAAAATCTTGTTGAAAATGACCTGATTCGGATAGCGTCTGTAGTCTGCAAAAATCCATATACCATTATGATAGAAGTGTTCAGAGATAGCGGCGGCAGTACCGGCACTTCTGCTTTGACCATATTCACACTGACAGATAATATCAAGACCGTTATTGTAGGCATTATAGATAAATTCCGCTATTTTATCGGTTTCCGGAAAATATGTATCATATGTATAGCCTTTCGATTTCAGACACTCAATGTCAAGGTCATCAAGTTCACTGTAAAAGACGTTTTCACATACACCGTCATAATCAACGTGTGTGTAGTTCTTGTCGATACGTTTTATAGCAGGGTCATAATAGCTGATAACGGCGGTATTATCGGGAAACTGACCGGATTGAATAATTTCCTCGATTTCCTCACGTGAATAAATGGATATATTAATATGTATCAACTCCTTATGTACGTTAAACAAACGGACTTCCGGTAAAGGAAGTCCACTTGTCATGATATAGGGATTATTGGGGATTTTGTGCGTAGTGACGGGGTAATCACGACACACTTTTATGAAAAAACAGCTTTCAGGATTTCTCCTTACAGCGTAATATATTATAG
>JAIDCY010000031.1:7151-12859 GCA_029055625.1 Ruminococcus sp.
GATATCGATTGTGTAAATTACGTGATAGAAAAATAAAAATTTTGTAAAATAATAAAATTTTTATAATTTGTTATCGGCGTTAATCTTGAACCAGAACACCGAGCCTTTCCCGATAACGCTTCTTACGCCGTAGTCGTAACCGTGTAACCGGAGGATAACTTTCACGATAGAGAGACCGAGACCAGTACCGACCACCTCACGTTTATGATTTTCGGAGCGGTAATATTTGTCAAAGATGAGTTTGATTTTGTCTTCTTCAATGCCGTCGCCGGTATCTTCAATCTCGATAAGAACGCCGTCTGGCTGGTTGATTTGCCGTACATATACCTGTTTATCGTCGCCGGTATAGTTTATGGCGTTGTTGATGAGATTGTATATAACCTGCTCTATTTTGCCGACATCACAGCAGACAATTCTTTCCGAATCGGGTGTGAAATGGATATGATAGCCCATTTTTTCGGAAACGCCTTTGAAACGTCCGATAATATCTTTCATACGGGAACTTATTTCAAACTCCGTCGGATTCATTTTCTGTTTACCGCTTTCGAGTTTGGAGAGGTCAAGAATATCGTTTACCATAGCGGAAAGCCTGTCAGTTTCATTGATAATGATTTCAAGGTGTTCATTGCGTTTTACGGGGTTATCACCGGACAAATCACGAATCATTTCTGCGTATGCTTTTAACATGGTTAATGGTGTACGCAAATCGTGTGAGACATTGGCTATCAGGTCACGTTGCATTGTATCAACTCTTGAAAGTTCTTTTTCAGCGTACATAAGAGTATCAGCTAATTTCTGAGCTTCAAGATAACCTTTTCCGTCGAATTGTGTATTGAGGTCACCTTTCGCCATATTTTCTGCGGATTTGGTGATTCTGTCGATAGGACGTGAAATAATATCAGCGAGGAAAACGGATATAACCGCCGCAATGAATATTAATATAATAGTTATGATGAAAAGCTGACGTTTTATAATCAAGGCGGTGGAGCTTACCGGTACTAAATCGGAGTTTATAAGTAAGTAACCTTCCGGAGACTGTACTGTACCGAGTACGCAGATATATACTATCATATCGCCGGAACTTTTCGGGTTGGAAACTTTGTAGAGAGCCTCTTTCTCATCGGTGCGACGTAATTCGTTAAGGAATTTGTAGGTATTGTTTTCCTTGCCATGCAGAAGACATTCACCGAGAACATCTTTTGAATAAATGGAACGTCCGTATCTGTCGAGGATTTCAACGCATACGTTATTATCTACAGCCACTTCCGAGTACTTATTGATAAAGGAAAGTTTGTCACCGGCTTTGTAGTCGTAGTTGTAGGAATCTACAATTTCAACGGCATTATCCGTAACGGAACGTGTTTTCATGCTTTCATAAAAAGATTCGAGAAAAAAAATCTGGAAAATCCACATAAGGACGAACATTAACAGGATAAACACTATAAAATGAATCCATATTTTCAGGCGTAACGGCATACGACCGTTGACGTTTTTAATTTTATTGGAGATATTCAAATTTATAACCCAGTCCTCTCAGTGTAACGATAAAGCGACGGTATTCACCAAGACTGTTACGTAACATTTTTATATGAGTATCAACAGTCCTGTCATCGCCGAAGAAATCGTAACCCCATACTTCTTCAAGAAGCCTGTCCCTTGAAAGAGCGATATTTTTATTCTTGACGAGGAAAAATAACAGGTCATATTCCTTAGGGGTCATGGAAGCCTTGACGCCGTTTACGTATACCTCACGACCTGATATGTCCACTTCGAGACCCTCGAAAACGTACTTATCCTGTGAGGCGGACTGTTCCGGAACAGAGTTTCTTTTGAGTACGACTTTTACTCTTGCCATAAGTTCCTTAGGTGAGAACGGTTTGACAACGTAGTCATCTACACCGATTTCAAAGCCGAAAAGTTTGTCGTATTCCTCACCACGTGCGGAGAGCATTATTACCGGAATTTTCTTTGTTTTATGGATTTCCTTGCAGGCGGAATAACCGTCAAGACGAGGCATCATAACGTCCATGATAATTAAATCATAATCACAATCCTGACAGAGACTTACCGCTTCCATGCCGTTTTCCGCCTCCGTCACCTCGTAACCTTCAAATTCTGCGTATTCACGGACAACTTTTCTGATATTGATTTCATCATCCACGATTAAAATGTGTGCCATATAAAAAAACACCTCTTTCTGAAATTTCCGTCGTTAAGCAGACGGATTTATTGTAACAATGGTATCATGGAAAAGTGTACGTTATGTGATAATTTTCTGTAATTTTACAGTAAATTTAATATTGACAATGCCGGGAAAATCTGGTATAATAGACTTGATTCATTTTAACCTTAAACGGAGGTGAAAAAATATGAATCTTCAGAGCCCACTGCCGGCATCTATAGTTATAGTAGTAGCGACGTGTTTAGTAATAGCTTACGCACAGCTTTTTCCGGAAATGGCATGGATAGTAATAATCACGTATATATCAACAATGATATTTCTTAATATAATATTAGGTATATCGGCGTGGTTGTACAGGAAACATAAGACATCAATAGATGCCGGAGAGATGGCAGGGATAATAGAGAATCTCGATGTAGAGATGATAATATGGACGGAAGATTTTTCTGCGGTGTACATGAACCGGCATATCAGGGAACTGCTCGGGATACAGGAAAAAAATTTCGACCAGCGGAAAGAGGTAATGCGTGCGTTCGGGATAGAAAATGCGAATCCTGCTACAATAGCGAAGATAGTAAACAGTACGTCACATGAAGCACAATTCACCGGAGCAGGTGACGAACCGGTAACGATAATATGGGGTACGTCGATAATGAAAAAGACGAAGAAACACACATTATTTTTCAGTACCGGACTGAACATAACGGAGTTAAGAAAAGCGAGATTTGAACTTGCAAGTACAAACGATTTGTTTAATTACTCAATGGGGATAGCGGAGATAGGAATAATAATATCAGACGACATGAATAATTTCATAGTATCGCCGGAGACAGTCCGTATGTTAGACCTGAAAAGCAGTAACATATCATTGAAGATGTTGCGTACACTGGTACACCCTAATGACCGGCTTATATTTGACGGAGCGATAAAGAGTAATATTACGGATAACACCGGAGATATAAAGAGTATCGAGATACGGATAAGTTCCGCCGACGGTTTTTATCACTGGTACACGTTCAGATATAAGGACATGAACCGTTCCGATTCTTTACCTGTTTTCAGTGGTGCGTTGATAGACAGTACACAGGAGCATGAAAAGGATTTGATAATAGAACGGCTTGCGTACATAGACGAGGTAACGGAGATAGCGAACTGTAATAAGTTAATGGATGTCGGACAGGAGACATACGAACAGTGCCGGTTGCTTGACTGTTCTTACTGGGTGATAGTTCTTGACATTGACAGATTTCACATAATAAACGACAGTTCAGGGTATCAGAACGGCAATTATATTTTAAAGAATTTTGCGAATATTATATATAAGTACGTAACACCCGGAGGACTTGCAGGCAGGATAAGCGGTGATAATTTTGCGATGATACTGCGTGATTACGGAGATGACGATTTACCGTTAAGAACTGCAAAAGCGATACAGGAAGATTTTTCAAAATCAGCAACAGGGAATACAGCGACGATAAACCTGAGCTGTTCCGCCGGATATTCGAGAATGCCGGAAGATGGAGATTCATTTCTGAACGTCTTTGAACACGCAGAATTTGCGTTGAAATCAGGCGGAACGGAAAATAATACTATATGCGGATACGAAGCGAGTATGCACGATTCAATAATAGGACGTAACGCACTTGAAAGGGAGCTTGCACTTGCGATAGATAACAACGAACTTCAGTTATTTTACCAGCCTAAAATAGACTTGTCAACGGGAAAGATAATGGGAGTAGAAGCGTTGATACGTTGGATAAAGCCCGACGGTACAATAGTAAGTCCGGATGCGTTCGTACCGGTTGCGGAGAGTTCGCATTTAATCGGGAAGATAAGCGAGTTTGTACTGAGTGAGGGTTGCCGACAGAATAAGTTGTGGCAGAAAATGGGGTATCCGGAAATAGTGATGTCAATAAATTTCACGTCAACAGATTTCTATCAGAAAGACCTGAAAGATAAAGTGTTTGAAGCACTGGTAAAAACAGGACTTGACGCAAAATATCTTGAAGTGGAGCTGACGGAAACGCTTGCATTAAGCGATATAGACTATGCGGTATCACAGATGAATAAATTGCGGGAATTAGGAGTTAAGTTGGCAATGGACGATTTCGGGACAGGCTATTCATCACTGAGTTACCTGCAGATACTTCCGATAACGCTGTTAAAATTAGACCGTTCATTCATAATAGACATAGAACATGATAATATAGCGTATGAAATAGTATCGTCGGTTATACGGATTGCGAAGTCTAAGAAGATAGAGACAATCGCAGAGGGTATAGAGAATCCGAATCAGGAAGAGATTCTACGGAAAGCAGGTTGTGACTTCGGACAGGGCTATTATTACGGTAAACCCATGCCAGCGGAGAAGTTACAGGAGTTTTTCGAGGAGAATATGAAAAAAACCAAATAAATTTAAAAAACGGAGGTAAAAAAACAGATGAAAAGAAGAATAGGCATACTGACAAGTGGTGGCGACTGTCCGGGACTGAACGCCACAATCAGAGGGGTTGCTAAGGCGTGTTATGAGAGATTCGGGGAGGATAACGTTGAAATCGTGGGAATATCCAACGGTTATTACGGACTTATCAATAACTTATGTAAGGATATGACACCGGCATCATTTTCCGGTATACTCACACAGGGCGGTACTATATTCGGTACGAAACGCCAGCCGTTCAAGATGATGACGGTAATCGGTGAGGATAACGTCGATAAGGTAAAGAACATGAAGGAGACGTACAAGAAACAGAAGCTTGACTGCCTGCTCACACTCGGCGGAAACGGTACACATAAGACATCAAAATTACTGTCGGACGAGGGATTAAACGTAATCGGATTACCGAAGACAATTGACAACGATATATACGGTACAGACGTGACGTTCGGATTTCATACGGCGGTAGACATAGCGACGGATGCGATAGACAGACTGCATACAACCGCTGCGAGCCATTCAAGAATATTACTTTGTGAGATAATGGGAAATAAAGCCGGATGGCTTACGTTAAATGCTGGTATCGCCGGAGGTGCGGACGTAATAATAATACCGGAAATACCGTATGATATAGATAAAGTATGCGATTCCGTAATGGCGAGAAGTGCGTCAGGAAAAAATTTCTCAATACTTGCGGTAGCTGAGGGGGCATTTGACGTAAACGAGGCGAAGATGAAGAAAAAAGAACGTGCTAAAAAGCGTACGGAAGCCGGAATAACAACGGCGACTTCCAGAATTGCCACACAGATACAGGCGAATACAGGACTTGAAGCACGTGTATGTGTACCCGGACATATGTTAAGAGGTGGTGCACCGAGTGCATACGACAGGGTACTTTCAACACAGTTTGGCGTACACGCAGCGTATCTGATAGCACAGGAAAAGTACGGCAGAACCGTCGCAAAAATCGGAAACAAAATAACTTCCAATAAACTCGCAGATATAGCCGGAAAGACAAAGTTTGTGGATACTGAAAATCATCTTGTAATCGCCGCCAGAGATATAGGAATATCATTCGGTGACTGATTC
>JAIDCY010000032.1 GCA_029055625.1 Ruminococcus sp.
AAAGAAGTCTTTTTCAATGCGTGAAAAAATTGATATGACAAGCGGTACACTCGGCGATAAAATAATAAAGTATGCCATGCCCCTTGCGATTACCGGCGTTTTACAACAGCTTTTCAATGCTACAGATCTTGCTATTGTCGGAAAGTTCAGAGGGACGGAAGCTCAGGCGGCGGTTGGTGGCAACGCACCGGTAATAACTTTGCTTGTCAATCTTTTTGTAGGAATTTCTTTAGGAAGCAACGTCATAATCGCAAAAGCCATCGGACAGAACAAACAGGAAAATATTTCAAAGGCTGTACATACTTCTATAATAATAGCGGTTCTCGGTGGTGTTTTAATGACGATAACCGGCGAAATACTGGCAGATCCTATAGTGAAAATGCTTGATGTACCGGACGAAGTTTTTTCAATGGCGGTAAAGTATCTGCGGATATACCTGCTCGGAATGCCGGTAATACTGCTATATAACTTTGAATCCGCTATCTTCCGGAGTTGCGGAAATACTAAAACCCCACTGGTCGCACTCGTAATATCCGGTATCGCTAATCTGTTTCTGAATCTGTTTTTTGTAATAGTTCTCGGTATGGACGTTGACGGTGTCGCAACAGGTACGGTAATCTCAAACCTGATAAGTTCGGGAATACTATTTTACGCACTCCTGAAAACTGACCTGAGAATAAAAGTTGATATAAAAAAATTATCGGTAGACAAAAGAATACTGATAAATATTCTCAAAATCGGCGTACCGTCCGGCGTACAGGGTATGATTTTTTCGTTTGCAAATATAGTTATACAGTCGGCGGTAAACAGTCTCGGTACAACGATAATGGCGGCATCTTCGGCAGCATATAATCTTGAAATATTCGCTTATTATGTAATGAACTCGTTCAATCAGACCTGTACTACATTTGTCGGTCAGAACTACGGAGCAGGTAAAGATGACAGGTGCAGAAAATCATTGAAACTGTGCCTGATACAATGCTTTGCGTGTACCGCTGTAGTATGCGGAATAATACTACTTTTCGGCAAATCTTTACTTCACATCTTCAACAGCGATTCTGAAGTAATTTCCGTCGGATATATCAGACTTTCCTATATATTCTTTGCGTATCTCTTCAGTTTCGCACAGGAAGTATTATCCGGTTATCTGCGTGGTTACGGCGTTTCATTCATACCGGCAATATGTTCAGTCGCCGGTATCTGCGGAGTACGTCTGCTATGGATTTACTTTGTCTTTGAAAAATCAAAAACTTTCACAACCATAATGCAGGTATATCCCGTAAGTCTCGGCATAACCACCGTTGCTATTTTAATTGCCACACTTATTGTCAGACCCTCTGAACGTTATTCGTTAGCGAAAAAATAACTCACAGTCTCCGGATTTGTTCCGGAGGCCTTTTTTATTAAGTCTGCTATGCTTTAATGTTATAACAGACTATTCAATATAAGTATTTGCAATCCGTAACGCATCATGATATAATAAAATCAGTAAAGGAGTGATTAATTATGACAGATACGGAATTTATCGGGATAATGAATACCGGTAACGAGATAACCGCAAATTCGGCGGTACACCTACATATGCACGGTTTATCACAGAGGGCATTGAAAATAACCCACGAAATGAATGACAGTTACCGCACGCCTGAGGAGTTACAGGAATTAATGGAAAAGCTCACCAATCAGAAAATACGGAATTTAGGGTTGTTTCCGCCGTTCTATTCGGACTGCGGAATAAATATACATATCGGAAAAAACGTATTTATAAATGCCGGTTGTAAGTTTCAGGACCAGGGCGGAATATATATCGGTGATGATGTTCTGATAGGTCATAACGTCGTACTCGCAACCCTGAATCATAATCTTAATCCGGCGAAACGTGGAAATATTATACCTGCTCCTATACATATAGGTAATCGGGTATGGATTGGTTCAGGTTCTGTAATTCTTTCCGGCGTGACTATTGGTGACGGTGCGGTAATCGCCGGTGGTGCGGTAGTAAATTGTGACGTACCGGAAAATTGTATTTTCGGCGGAGTACCGGCAAAATTTATAAAAGAGGTGACCTTATGAAAAAAATAATATCAGTTTTCGTATCGGCTATAATGTACGCTTTTGTGACGGCTTCGTGTGGCATGATATACGAACCCTCCGCACAGACAGACAGTACTACAACGTACACAACTGAAGACCTGAATAATTTACAGGATTTTATTCTGACGAAAGAAACAAGCGGTCTTGAGGATAAAGATTACGACCTGAACGGCGATAACAGATGGGATTCTTTTGATGTCGGACTTATGCGGAAAGAATTATCGGATATACCGACGAAAAATGAGGAAGTAAAAATAAATATCGAAGTGAACGGTAATACACTTACCGCAACTCTCGAAAATAATTCTTCTGCGGAAGCGTTTGTTAAACTGATAGAATCCGCACCCCTGACCGTCGACATGGACGATTACGGAAATTTTGAAAAAGTCGGTTCACTCGGTACAATTTTACCACGCAACGACGAAAAAATCACTACTCAGGCAGGCGATATAATACTGTATCAGGGTAATCAGATTACTATATATTACGACGAAAACACATGGAATTTCACAAAGCTTGGCAAAATTGACAATATCACACAATCTGAACTCAAGGAAATTCTCGGAGCTGGTAGCGTATCCGTTACATTCTCGACGGAAAAAAAATCAGGAATTTTCGACATGATTAATAAATCCGTCGTACTTAACAGCGGTTACACTATGCCGATAAACGGACTTGGTACATATAGTCTGCACGGTGAGGAGTGCATAAATGCGGTAAAATCGGCGATAAAAGACGGTGTAAGGCTTATAGATACCGCATCCGCATACGGTAACGAAGAGGAAGTAGGACAGGCGATACGTGAGAGTATCGAGGAACTCAATATAAAGCGTGAAGATATATTCGTTACAACCAAAATCTATCCCGGTACGGAAATGGCAAATCCGGAAGAATCGATAAAAGCGTGTCTCGACAGGTTGGATATTGGTTACGTCGATATGATGTTATTACATCATCCCGATAAAAACGACGTGAAAGCGTATAAGGCTATGGAAAAATTCGTAGAATCTGGTGAAATACGTTCATTAGGGCTGTCAAACTGGTACGTCGACGAACTGACGGAATTTTTACCACAGATAAATATTACGCCCGCACTCGTACAGAATGAAATTCACCCATACTATCAGGAAAATGACGTTATACCATATATACAGAATCTCGGAATAGTCGTTCAGGGTTGGTATCCGTTAGGCGGAAGAGGTCATACAAAAGAGTTACTCAGTGACGCTGTTATTTCTGAAATAGCGGAAAATCATAACGTTTCTTCCGCACAGGTAATTTTACGCTGGAATCTTCAGAAAGGTGTTGTAGTAATCCCTGGTTCGAGTAATCCGGAACATATAAGGGAAAACACTGAACTCTATCATTTCGCACTGTCAGACGAGGAAATGGAGAAAATAAACGCTCTCGACCGCAACGAGAAGCATGACTGGTACTGAATAAAAATTTACCGCAAGGATTTGTTATTCTTTGCGGTATTTTTTTAACTCGTCGATAAAGTATTCAAGAAATTTTTCCGCACCTTTCGACAGAATCTGATTACGTTTCCAGACAAAATGCATTTCCGCATGAAGTTCAGGTTGTAACGGTCTGAAACAAAGATTACTGTTACCCGATACGTTTATTAACTTATCGAGACACAGGGCATAACCCATTTCCTCATCAACCATTATTGAAGCGTTATACACTAAGTTATACGATGCCGTTACGTTCAGACTTTTAAAGGGTCTGCCTATCCACTCCGATAAGGCACTTGTTTCGTTCTGCTGACGTGATACTATAAGCGGTTTGTCCCATAAATCCGGAGGTGTTATGTAATTTTTTTCCGCCAGTACGGAATCTTTCCGCATAAGTACTCCCCATGAATCTTTTACCGGTATTTTTATATGTTCAAATTTTGATAAGTCAATAGGTTCAAATAATATTCCGAAGTCAATAAGTCCTTTACCGAGACGTTCGGAAACATCCGGAGCATCTCCGCTGAAAATGTTGTACTGAATCATAGGATATTTCTGCTGTAATTTCTTTGCGGTTCTCGCAATAAGCCGTATTACATCCGTTTCACCTGCTCCTATGTATATAGTACCGGAAACGATTTCGTCGGAAAATTTAATATCATTTTCAGTTTTCCGGAGCAGGTCAATAATTTCCTCCGCACGTTTTTTAAGAAGTATGCCCTCGTCGGTAAGCGTGATATGCCGGTTACCACGTATGAAAAGCTGTTTACCGAGTTCGTCTTCCATATCTTTTAACTGTCGTGACAAGGTAGGTTGCGACAGGTGCAGTACCTCCGCACCCCTTGAAATACTTTGTTCTTTCGCAACCGCTAAAAAATATTCCAGTACTCTTATTTCCATTAAAACATCTCCGACAGCATTTGTTTGAGTTTTTCGTATCGCTGAAACTTTTCCTCTTTCGTAAAATGTACCTCCCGGAACTGTTCGGGATTATTTTCATAGACAAGTTTTTCATCTCCGAACTGTTCGCTTGTTAAATCGAATACACAATCACCGATAACGTTGTAACAGTGATAATTTCCACCGTTACGCAGTATACCGTAAACTTTTCCGCCGAAAATATCCTGTACCAGAAATGCGGTAATCGAACACTGTCCGAGGGTCTTGTTATCAGGTGTCCACTTGTCACGCAGACGAGGAGCACACGTTTCCGCACACCATATCCCTGACAGTACGTCGTATAAATCTTTCGGCGTACGGATTGACGGATACGCATTGGTTACCGGTTTAACGTCAGCGGTTTCCCAGCCATAGAAGTTATATTTCATAGTAATTTCTCCTTGTTTAACATATTTTACAGTCTTATTATAACATATCTTCCATGAAATTTCAAGTATTCCGTTTGACGTTCCGTATAATTTGTGCTATAATGTTTTTACAAATCCCGAAAGTGAAGTATATAATATGAAAAAAATTCTTATAATAGATGATGATATTTATATAGGCGATATGCTCGAAAGGCTTCTGACGAAAAATAATTACGTTGTATATCGTGCGTATTCCGGTACGGAAGCGTTGTATTTTCTCGATAACAATCAGCCGGATTTGATTCTTCTTGATTTGATGTTACCAGGTATGAACGGTGAGGAAGTGCTGTCTAAAATAAACGGTACGCCGGTAATAGTAGTATCTGCAAAATCATCTGTTGCGGATAAAGTAAGCCTGTTAATGAACGGTGCGGTGGATTACGTAACGAAACCTTTCGATAACTCCGAACTCCTCGCACGTATTACTGTGGCGTTCCGTAACAAAATTGTCACAACTGATAATGCCGTGATGGTTTTTGATGACGTTTCACTTGATCTGATGTCACATACCGTTACGGTATCCGGTAGTACCGTACATCTTACGAGGACTGAATTTGCGATACTTAAACTTCTGATGCAGAATCCGGAAAAAGCTATCTCAAAATCGGTAATCCTTGACCGCATAAGTCTTGATACGCCCGATTGTATGGAAAGTTCGTTGAAAGTGCATATAAGTAATATACGTAACAAACTGAAAAAAATTGGCGGAAAAGATTACATTGAGACGGTATGGGGAATCGGGTTCAGAATGAAATAAATCTTTACGGAATCTTTACACTTTTCTTTACGACTTTCTTTACACTTGCGTGATATACTCTGAATATCAGATAAAGGAGGTCAAAAAAATGGACTACATCTTACAAACTCAGAACCTGTGCAAGCATTACCGGCATTTCAAGGCACTTGACGGTCTGACAATGAACGTCCCGAAAGGTGCGATTTATGGATTTGTCGGCAGAAACGGAGCAGGTAAAACAACTCTTATCCGCCTGATATGCGGTTTACAGACCGTAACTTCCGGAGAGTTCACACTGTACGGCAGAAAAAATACCGCTTCAGACATTGAAAAATCACGTCGCCGTATGGGTGCGGTAGTGGAAACGCCGTCAATCTATCTCGGCATGACAGCAGAAGACAATCTGAAAATGCAGTACAGAAATTTAGGTCTGCCGGATTTCAATGATATTCCTGACCTGCTCCGGCTGGTAGGTCTCGGGAATACCGGTAAGAAAAAAGCGAAAAATTTTTCTCTCGGTATGCGTCAGCGATTAGGTATAGCCGTAGCACTCGCCGGAAATCCCGATTTTCTGATACTCGACGAACCCGTAAATGGTCTTGACCCGCAAGGTATTATTGAAATCCGTGAACTTATCATAAAGTTAAACAGGGAAAAAAATATAACCGTCCTGATTTCAAGCCATATCCTCGACGAACTTTCCAAACTTGCCACACATTACGGCTTTATCGATGGTGGCGTTATGATTAAGGAAATAAGTGCTGAAGACCTTGAAAAATCCTGTAGAAAAAGTATTCGCCTTACCGTTTCCGATACTAAAACAATGATTAAGATACTTGACAGAATCGGTCTCGATTACACTCTCACCAATGACAGTACCGCCGATATTTTCGGACAGATAACCGTTACTAAACTTGTAAATATGTTGTCGGCTGAAAACTGTGAAGTACTTAACATTTCGGAACATGAAGAAAGTCTCGAAAGCTATTTCATGAATCTGGTCGGAGGTGCTAAAAAATGAACAAGTTAATAAAAGCAAATTTTTCAAGGCTTTTCAAAAGTATGTTTTTTAAGGTATGTCTGATTTTTTCCGCCGGACTTGGTATTCTTATGGATATGGCACGTTATATAGATATTCAGAAAAATCAGGAACTTTATGCAAAATTCGGAGTAGAATATAAATCGGCTGACGGTTTTGCATTTTCGCTTGTACTGTATATTATATTTGCAATATCTGCATTTACTGCTGTTTTCGTGGGTACTGATTATTCAGACTGCACAATACGTAATAAACTTATGGTAGGCAATAAGCGTACAGAAATTTATTTTGCAAATTTCATTACGTGTGCGGTAGCAAATGTTATCATACTTATGACATCAATAATAGTAACGCTTGGTTTTGGTTATGCACTTTTTCGTGTGACAAGCCTTACGGCAAAGGAAACGGCGATATGTATAATAATTCAGTGCGTAACAATGATTGGTTTTTCCGCAATACTCGTACTTATTTCCATGCTGATTCAAAGTAAAGCCAGCGGAGCGGTTACTGCTCTTATAATGACTATAGTTATGTTTCTTGCTGCAATGACAATCTCAAACAAACTGGAAGCACCGGAATATTATGAAGATTTGACAGAAATTACTTCCGAAACCGGAGAGGTACAGTATGTGCCGGTAGAAACAAAAAATCCTAGTTATATTACGGGTACTAAACGTGAAATATATGAACTTTTAAATGATATTCTGCCTTGTAATCAGTTTTATCAGATTGCGTGTTGCAATACGGAAAATGCCGGAAAACTGGCGATATATTCAGCATTGATAATGATTTTATCAAACGGAGCAGGTGTGGTATTATTCCGGAAAAAAGATTTGAAGTAGGTATAAATTTATGTTGGTGTATGTGGTCTTCGGTATACTTTCTGCGGTACTGATTTATATTTCCGTGAAATTGTACGTCATAAAGAAATCGATGAAAGAAATCAGAAATCAGATTGCGGAAAAGCTTACCGAAGATACAAATACACTTATTTCCGTATCATCTTCCGACAGGGATTTATGTTCGCTTGCTTCCGTACTCAATCAACAGTTAAAAATATTGCGTACGGAATATATAAAGTACAGTCAGGGCGATGCGGAAATCAAACGAGCGGTCACGAACATTTCACACGATTTGCGGACACCTCTTACCGCAATATGTGGTTATCTCGATTTCCTTAAAGACGAAGAAAAATCTGAAAATGCTGAACAGTATCTCCGTATCATAGAGGAACGCACGAACGCATTAAAACAGCTTACGGAGGAGTTACTGAAATATTCGTCAGCGGTATCCGGTGAATACGTCCCGAAACTCGAAGAAGTAACGTTAAACAGTATTCTTGAGGAAAGCATACTGAGTTATCAGGCGGTACTTCAGGAACACAACATTATTCCGGAAATAGACATCACGGAAAACCGTATAATCCGTATGTCAGACCCTGTTGCACTGTCAAGAATTTTCGCAAATCTGCTGAATAACGCCCTGAAGTACAGTGACGGCGATTTATTTATCACTATGAATCAGTACGGCGTTATAAAGTTCGGAAATCACGCAAAGGCACTTGACGGTATCGAAACCGGTAAACTATTTGACAGATTTTTTACCGTCGAAAATATAGGGCAGTCGTCGGGATTAGGGTTGTCGATAGCTAAAATTCTTATCGAAAAGTTAAACGGTAACATTTCCGCAGATTACAATGACGGCTTACTTGAAATAACTTTAAAAATCTATTGATTAAAAAAGTCCTGTCGTAATGACAAGACTTTTTTTTGCGTTTTGCGTGTGAAATCAGTAACCGAGTTCCTCACCAACGAGTATTACTTTTATGCGGTTTTTCTGACGTTGTTTGGCGGATATAAGATAGTTACAACATATTCTTCCGTCACCGGAACAGCCGTCTGTAATCTGACTGCCGGTTTTAGACAGTGAAATACATTCGCCGGTTTCCTTACAAGGTGTCGGACAGTCGAGACGTACACAGTTAGGGGGTGCGGATTCTCTTTTTACCCTGTTTACTGCCTCGTCGAGATTCTTTACAATCTTATTATATCCGGCGATTATTACTACCGACTTCGGACCGTATGCGATAGCGGAAACTCTGTTACTGTTGCCGTCGACGTTATAAAGTACGCCGTCTTCGGTGATTGCGTTGGAGCTGGATATATAAACATCTGCGGAATACGCTTTTATATAGATTTCCTCTACTTCCTCACGGGATTTGCCGGTACGGTCAAGATACGTATAATCCCCACACCGGAGCAGGTCAGCGATACCACATTCCGCCATTGAGACAGTACCGCCATTAGTTATAACGTCGCCTTTTTTAAGGAGACTTTCGACGATTGATTTTACATCTTCTTTTGTCTCGGCGTAATAGAACCCCATGTTATTTTTAATAAGGTTTTCACCGGTTTTTCGTATACGCTTTTCTATTACCGTTTTTTTATTTTCGTCCATGAATAAAAATCCTTTCAAAAAACCGACGGTTCAGAGATTTACGAACCGCCGGTATAATTATTTTATTGATTATCAGGTTCGAGGACGGCGTAATTACCTTCCGAACGCTTATAAACTACATTTATTTCACCGTTTTCGGCGTTTGTGAACATAAAGAAATTGTGTCCGAGCATATTCATCTGAAGTATAGCCTCATCCGTATCCATTGGACGCATTTTGAATTTTTTGTGTCTTATT
>JAIDCY010000033.1 GCA_029055625.1 Ruminococcus sp.
AACTTGATGCGGAACTCGGCAGAAAATTCAGTGAACGTGATTTTGAAAGGATTGAAAAACTTACGCAGTCGATACGTGAAATGACGGAAATTAAAGAGTATATTGAAAGAAGTACGTAAAATGTTATTGCCTTACTGAAGGAAAAAATATATCGGAAAGATATTGTCAGATTCGGGAATAAAAGGATAATCGCCGGAATATGTGCGTTTTCTGCGGTTATTATCCTGCTGAACTGTATATCTTTTTCCGCATGGGGTACTGATATTTTTTCCGCTGTTGTTGGTTTCAGCAAAGACGGTATTCTGATTGATTTCAATAAGAAACAGCATGAAAATACAATAAATCTTCCGGAATCCTCAGCTGACCCATACGGTATCAGGGGAAAATGTGCGGAATATGGTATGTTTCCGGAAACACCGGAATATATACCGGAAAATTTCAGTCTTTTAAATATCGATACGGAAGAACTTACAATCTGTAAGATCATAAGTTTTTATTATAAATCCGGCAAAAAAAAGATAAATTTCACATGGTATGAATTTTATATAGATGACATTCCGCCTGTCGGGATACCGGCTGATACCCATAATCTCACGGAACAGAAAATCAATAATAATACGGTATATATACTTAAAGAAGACAATCAGTTCACCGCAACATATATTATTGACAATACAGTACATTTCATGTATACGGATAACGTCGGTTATGATGAGTGCGAAAAAATCCTTGAATCCTTCCGCTGATACACAGCAAAAAAAAGACAGTGTATTCCGTTACACTGTCAATTGATTTATTTTATTTCCGAGGAATTACTTTTTATATGTTTACCGATTATTTCCGATACGTCACTGATAGCCATAAAAGCGGAATAGTCGTCATTGTTTACGATTTTCCGTAGAGTGGGTATTTCAATACGGGTTACCACGCAGTAGAGAACTATTTTCTCACCGGATATCAGACCGCTTCCCTGCATGAGTGTTACCGTTCTGCCGAGCGTATGGTAAATATCGTTGGCAATTTCTTTCCCCTGATTTGTTATAATCATTACCGCCTTCCCCTGTTGCATACCGGTATTCACGAAATCCTCTATCTTCGACACGATAAAATACGTAAGCATACTGTATAACGCCCGGTCGAGTTCAAAAAGAAATCCGGCGGAAAGATATATAAGGACGTTGAAAAAAAGTACAATCTGTCCGACGGAAAAATTAAATTTTCTGCTTATCATTACCGCTACCGCTTCCGTACCGTCGAGACATCCACCGTTTAAAAGTACCAGCCCCACGCCTAAGCCGAGTAACATACCACCAAATACGGTAGCAAGTAATTTTTCATCAGTAACGTGATATTCGGTTTTGCCAAAAACGGTAAGGGCAACAGAAAATACTGCCATTGCGGTAAGCGAGCGGAATATGAAGGAACGCTGAAGTTTTTTTCCACCAAACAGTACGAGAGGCAGATTAAGTGCAAGGGTCATGACACTCAGAGGTATGGGAGTTTTGGCACTGATTATCATTGCGATTCCGACCATTCCACCATCCATGATTAACGCCGGAATAAGAATTTTTTCCAGAGCAAATGCCGCCACTATCGAACCGATTATAAGTACAACATAGTTCAGAATCTGGCGTGAAATTTTGGTTTCCAAATTCAAATTCAATTATATTTTCCTCCTTATATGAAATAATATCAATATTATAACATATAATCCGGAATTTGTCTACAGTGTAACGGAAATTTTATTATTCTGCTATGGAAAAAGTAATATTTTCACGACTTCCGAGCGTATCGAATACGGATAAATCAGATGTCACTTTACCAATCGGGATTACTTCCATAGTCAGATCTGGTCGACTTGTCTGTGCGTAAAATATAGCTATTGAATTATTCGTCGGACAGTATGTAATATCTCCGTTCTCAAAATTCAGCTGACCTGCTCCGGTATTCTCCGGTACTACCGGCATACTTCCGTAGTACTCCCTGCCACCATATCCGTACATTGAAACCGTAAGCGGAAACTCTTCCTTTATTTCTTTCGCAAGTGGTGTATCGTAAATAATGCCGTCAAGAGTATATCCGCCGACTGATATTTTTATTTCCGTTTCTTCTTTTTTCGTCGTGCCGATTTTAACAAGCCATTCCGTAACGGTCTGCTCTGATGATAATATATCTTTGGAATTAATCGCCGTACCTTCCAGTACTTCCGATTCCGGACAGATTGTGGCTATATCACGTTCACTTCTGCCCTTGCCGTAACCGTTATGAGTACAGAAAGGTATTACTTTTTTTCCTGATAAATCGTATTGTGTAAGGAATTGTTTTACAGCCAGCGGAATAGTGGTAGCCCATACCGGATAACCTATATATACCGTATCGTACTGTGTAATATCTGATTCCTCACTACTCAGTGACGGCAGATAATCTTCCGCCATTTCCTGATGATTCTTTTCAACTACTTCGTCAAAATCTGTTGAATACGGTTCAGTAACTTCTATTGAATATAAATCTCCGCCGGTTTCCTTTTGTATCAGGTTTGCTATGTATTCCGTTGCACCGTATCGTGTTTCATTGTCTGTAACTATACTTGCCGATGTTGTAGCATCAGCAGTATCAAAGTTACCGGCATTACGTCCGAGTGAAAAATAAGCTATCAGAGTTTTATTATCGGTCTGCGGTGCGGAATACCGCTTCTACATCATACATAAATCAAATATGCTCCATATACCGTCACCGTCGAGGTCGTAATTTTTACCGCTTAAATCAGAAGTTTCCCTGCCAAGCAGAAAATCACGTAAATTTCTGAGGTCTTCCGCTGTATATGATGTATCCGGTTCTGCATTGCTTAATGTATGTAAAGGAAAAGAATTACCAGAAAATATCAGCGTCGCAACCGTAAGAACTGTAAATAATTTTTTCATAATAAAATCACTCCTGTTAAAATAAATCTGTTTTCTGATTACATTATATCAGGATTACCGGAATATGTCAAATGCTTATGTTTTATAGCCAAGCAATGCCTTAAAAGCATACTAAAAAAGCCATACGGTAAAACGTACAGCTTTTTTCAAGACCTGTCCCCATCAAAGACTATCCTGTATAAAACTTTTACTTCATATGTGCAGATTAAAGAAAAGTTTTTTTCTGATTTCATTATAACACAGATTCGTCTGTATGTCAAATGCTTATATTTCATATCCTGTAATGCTCTGAAAGCATAGACTTGATTTTATCGAAAAAATATGATATAATAGCATCACAGGAAAGGAGTTGTATTTTAAATGGAATTACGAGTATTAAAGTATTTTCTTACCGTTGTTAATGAAGAGAGCATAACAAGGGCTTCAGAAGTTCTTCATATCACACAGCCGACGTTAAGCCGACAGCTTGCACAGCTGGAAGACGATATAGGGGTTAAACTTTTTGAAAGAGGTTCACGGAAAATAACGCTCACCAATGAGGGGATACTTTTAAGACGACGTGCGGAAGAAATCCTGCAGTTAGTAAGCAAAACTAAAAAAGAAATGTCGGAGCAAGAAAAAATAGTAGACGGTGAAATTTCAATCGGGTGTGGGGAACTTGCTTCCGTACAGACTATAGCGGAAATTATAAAATCATTTCAACAAAAATATCCGCTTGTGCGTTACGATATACACACCGCCAATGCAGACCATATCAGAGAACGTCTTGACAAGGGGCTTACAGACATAGGGTTACTTCTTGAACCGGTTGACATTGACAAATACGAATTTATCCGTATGAATATAAAAGAAAAATGGGGAGTAATAATGCGTCCGGATGACCCATTGACGGAAAAAGAATCGGTAACGCCGGAAGATTTATCGGAATTGCCGGTCTGTATCGTGAAACGTTCACTGATAAAAAACGAACTCGCCAGCTGGTTCGGGGATTATTTTAAAAAACTTAATATAAGATTTACAAGTAATATGAGTACAAATGCTTCCGTTATGGTAACAAACGGTCTGGCATACGCTCTTGTACTGGAAGGTTCATTGCCTTACTTGGACACGGCAAAAATATGTTATCGTCCGTTATGTCCTGAACTGATTACAACAAGCGTTATCGCATGGAAACGCCATCAGCCACAAAGTCTCGCCACGGAAAAATTTATAGAACATATCAGAAATTATATGTCACAGAATAATTAAAAGCCGGGTTCTTTTCCAAAAATATTCATATTTATTTTTACTCCTTATATGATAATTTTTCTGTAACTCCATTATACACCGGTTTCCACTATATGTCTAATACTTATTTTTCATGATGTTTCATGCTTATAAGGCATAATTAATCAGCTGAAGAAACGGAATGGCGTTTATAACGCTACTCCGTTTTTTTCATATGCAGGAAGTTTATTTATTTTCCGGCAACAAGTAGTTTTTTCATAATTACGAGGTCAAAAACATCAATTTTATTATCTTCGTGTAAATCGGCGGACTTCCGGTTTACTATTTCATCTGACGCACCAAGAAGCCATTTCTGTAAAATAACGGCGTCGGAAACATTGAATATGCCGTCATTGTTGACATCACCTGTGATTTCATCTGATGCCGGTTGTGCAAAAAGCGTAAAGTTTACGCAATACGCAGACTGTCCGTTATTACCGATTGTCACGGATTCGGAAGGTTTGCAGGATTTCCTGTAAATATCAAAAATAACGTCATTGGATATTGAAAAAGTTTCACCTGTTTTTGTATATTCTTTGAGAAATTCCGGTAAATTTTCCACTCTTGAATCAACGCCCACATAAAGTTCAGTTTTTTCTTCCGGTGAGAAAGTCATTGTATTTCCGGATGTAATTAATTTTGCGTCACATGAAGTCTTCATTATCTCCGCACCTTTCAGAAAGTCGGGAAGAGATGTTATAGTAAAATCACGGTCACCGAAAACTAAAGAGCCAACATTTGCATTATCTTCTGTTCCCCAAGAATAAGCATTGGCAGATTGATTTACAACGGCATTAGTAAAATATTTTCCGTTTATAACCGCTGATTCCTTACCGAAAATAAAACTGTCTGCATTCATAAGATAGCCTTCACCACCTGTGAATTTTATATACAGATTATGAACACCTTTGATTTGCGGAATATTAAACATAACATCCTGATAATCAGAGAATCCCGCAGTACCTTTGAAATCGACACTTGCAACAGGCTCGCCGTTCATATCATCAGTATAAAGTTCCATGGAGCAGGCATTTCCGGATATTTTACCACCGAAAGAATTAGCACCATCACCGAAATCAACTTTACTGAAAGAAATATAGTCATTGTTTTCAATAAATCCTATATTCTGTCCGCCGGTAACCAAATCTTCAACTCTCACGCCCTCCTGAGTTGTGAAACTTTCCGCCTCGATAGTTTCAAATGCGGAAATTGCCGGAATTTCCGGAACAGATTGTGTTTCCGGAGAAAGAGTTACAACACCTTCAGGGAACGAGTTTACGGTAAGGTCATTTATATAATACTCGATATTCATATAACCCTGTCCGCAGTAATCGCCTTTATAGTCTGAACTGTCATTCGGGTCAAGACCCCTTGCGATTTCCCATTCATCCGGCATACCGTCATTGTCACTGTCAGTAATTTCTTTTGTAAGTATAGCCTGTGGGTATTCGTAAGTAACGCCACACTGAATTTTATATTTGTCTAAATCCGTTTTAGTAGCGTCATATTCAGCAGTACCACTGCATGAACCTGTACCGTTCAATGTTTCTTCCGCACATTGTTTATCTATAGCTGTACGTTTTTCAGATGAAATACCGTTACCGGCATAGCTTACAACGTGATTGTATGAATCTTCCGCACTTTCCACACCTGAAACAGATGATACATTTTCACCGTTTATAACGGTCTGAAACGGAGTATCTGAAACAAGCTGTTCCTTGGTAATGCCTATGGATGCCTTTACATCGACACCTGCCCAGTTGTCATTTGTGGGCGTTTCATAAACGGAATTATCCTTGTTAAGAATCCTGTTACCGTCAATGTAGATTTTGAAATTTTCGGGTTTTGTGGAACTGTCAACGTTTACGTAATGTTTTCCGCCTGTTGTGGAGTTTCCCATTTTAAGCGTATTATTCACGTAATTAAGATGTCCGATAGTACCGTAAGCCGTCTGATAGCCCCAGTCGTAAATAACGTTGTTTGTGAAGTCGGCTGTATACGTATCCTGTACTTTTCCACGGAAATTTCTTGAAACATTATGAATAATAAGGTTGTGGTCAAAAGTGAGATTACCTTTACCCATCATCAGACCGAAACCGTGCAGACCTTTTTTATGACCACCCCACGAATCAGCCGGACCAATAACTGAATACTGAACGGTATAATTCATATTGTTTGAATAAAGCCCCCATTGTTCGTCAGTAGTCCAGCCCATTGAACAGTGGTCTATGATAGAATCTGAACCGTTTGCACCACCCCATGCATCATTACCGGAACTCGTTGAAGCATAAGGTCCGGGACGTGAACTTATGTAACGACAAATTATATTATCGCCAGCCATACCCATTTTGTAGTTTTTCAGGGTTATTCCCGAACCACCGGGGGCTGTCTGACCGGCAATGGTTATATTGCTCTGACACAGGATATTACTTTTAAGTTCGATTGTACCGCTTACGTCGAAGACAACAATTCTGTTTGATTTGCTTACGGCGTCACGGAAAGAACCTGTTCCGCTGTCATTAAGATTTGTTACGTGATAGACTTCACCACCACGACCGCCTGTAGCATATTTTCCACCGCCTACAGCTCCGGGGAATGCAATGACATTTGCGTCCGCCCTGACGACAGATACAGTATTCATTTCCGGAACAATTCCGAACAGGGTGCATACAGAAATTACACCCGCCACAAATTTTTTTATGTTCATAAATGAGAACCTCCAGACCGATATTTATAAGTTATTGTAACATAAAATCATAATAATGTCAATATGTTGAAAAAAATTTGTATAAATCATCTTTATTTTGTTAAATTTATTCTTGAAATAAGTATCTGAGCACACATACCGGTAAACGCTCCGGCGATACAACCGGCAACAATCAGGAACGGAAAGTAAGAAAATACAGCGGTTGTTTTCATCATGATAACAGCTGTAAGAATCTGTCCGGTATTATGTAATACCGCACCTATAATACTACATAACCATATATATTTTTTATCTATGATACGTCGGAGAATAAGCATACCGCAGAAACATAATAAAGCACCGCTCATACTGTAGATAATCGCACTTACATTACCACCGAATACCGAACCTAATAAAATTCTTACGGATAAAATCATAAAGGTTTCTTTCGGAGAATAGTTATACATCGCATAGACCGTAACAATGTTGGCAAGTCCGAGTTTTACCCCCGGAATCCTTATATCAGGTATACGCAGTTCTATTACAAAAATTATAAGAGCTATTGCGGTAAGCAAAGAAAGCTGTGTCAGTTTTTTCGCTGACATATCATATCACCTCCGTGTCGGTAAACCGTATTATAAGTTTATTAGGTAAACATACTATCGGTGACGCTTCCGTTTCAAGTACGCCCATTTTAATACACGTATGGTCAGGACAGTCCGCATCTTCAATGTATATCTGATGATTTTTAATACAGATAGTATTTTTATTTCCCTGATATTCTGTTATAATAGTTCTGTCGGAGGAATTATCAAGATTGATTTTATAAAGAATTTTTCCGTCCTGTATAATTTCTACGTTATGCCCGTGAGGTTTAAGAATCATGAAAATGCTCCCGATAATACCGAGGATAAAAACTGTAATACAAGCGATAATAAGTATTTTATGAGTTTTCATCTGTAAATCACTTCCGTGTATAAATTTGCGTACATCTGATTAAGTGAGAATTTATCTTCAATACCTTCCGTCAGATAGATTTTGCCGTCATCCGTTACGACTACCATTTCAAAATCGTTACGGGATTTCCATAAATCTTCTGATTTTTCAAGACCCATTACAAACAGAGCGGTGGAAAGAGCGTCACAGAGTTTTCCCTCACGACCAATAACTGTTACGGATACAAGTCCGCTTTCAGCAGGTCTGCCGGTTGCAGGGTCGAGAATATGCCAGTATGTTTTACCGTCCTCGCCTATGAAATAACGTTCATAACCTCCCGACGTTATAACCGCACAGTCTGAAATTTCAAGGGTTGCAAAATTCCCTTCATCAAAAGGACTTCTCAGACCTATTTTCCACTCCGTATCGTCCGGCTTTTTTCCGATAGTTTGAATATTACCGCCTAAATCGAGTAAAGCGGAATCAATACCGTTTTTTACGAGAATTTCAGTAATTATATCTCCGGTCAATCCTTTACCGACTGCCCCTGAATCAATCTGCATATTTTCGGGTATACTGATACTTTTTCCGTCGAAATTTATTTTTCTGTAATCCGTATATTCGAGCAGTTCCGATAATCTTTCATCTGTCGGGATTTTGTAGTCGCCGGTAGTAAAACCCCATTCCGTCAGTACCGGATATATACTACAATCCAATGCACCGTCTGTTATTTCAGAAATTTCAATTGAAAAATCAATAAGTTCGGCGGTTTCCGGACTTACGGAAATATTCTGACCGTTACTGTGGTTTATTTTATAAAATTCACTTGATTCTCTGGTTACAGACCATAGATTTTCAAGTTCCGATACTTTTTCTTCCACCTGATTCAAAGCGGTATCGGCATTTTTTCCGTATGCTGTGATGCTCATATAAGTATCCATTGCAAAGAAAGATTTATTATGTGGTTCTTTGTCGGGTGCGGATTTGTCGCATGATGTAAGGAATATTACACCTGTAATCAATAAAGAAATAGTTTTCCATGACATTTTATCAACTCCTGAATTTTTATGTTATTATTATATAACAAAAAACTGTATGTGTCAACTAACATTCCACGTAACCGGCGGATATAAGTTAAAAAAAAACTTGACATTCCATATAAACGGTGATATAATCAGAATAAAGGGGGTAAACCATATGAGACTTTATAAAATATTTGCAATGCTTCTTACGGTCAGTAATATAATTCCGGTAATGGCTTATAGTGAAAATACACCGGAAAATATAACGTATAACGATTTTAAATTTACCATCCGTGAAAATTGTCCGGACGAACTTATTCTGACGGAATATACCGGCAGTGCGGAAACTCTGAATATTCCTGAAAATATTGAAGGTTATACCATAACAGCCATTGACAGTGCGGTATTCATGAACAATCAGACTATTAAAAATGTAACGTTGCCGGATACTATAAATTATTTCGGTTCGGAAGTGTTCCGTAATTCTTCGCTTGTATCGGTAAACATCCCGAAAAGTCTGAAAATAATACCTGACTATTCTTTCAATAACTGCCCGGAACTCGAAACTGTTGTATTTCATGATGATATAATCCTGATGAGTAATACCGCATTCAAGAAAACTGATATTGTCGTGCCACGGAAATTATACGACAAGATGACGAATAACCGCATAGAGTCATCTGATACGACGTTTGAGGACTGGGAAAACAACTGGCATTACAGTATGATAAGTGAAGACGGCGATATTCATATAAGAATAGATGAGTACCAAGGAAAAGATACGGTAATTACTGTACCCGATTCTATACGTGGCTTTCCCGTAACCGAACTGAAACAGAAGTACGGTTCATTCATATTCAGCGATGACATTAAAAGTATAACGTTTCCGGAAACTATTACTGAATTAAATGCAATATTTGTAAATTCGTCACTTGAAGAGATAACCCTTCCGAATATCGACGAGATACCGGCACAAACATTTTTAGGCTGTAAAAATCTAAGAAAAATAAACTTTCAGGGAAATCCGGAATCTTTTACCATAGGTGACAGAGCTTTCGTTGACTGCAACATTGATTTCGTACCATATCCGGAAAGTTGTAAAAATATAAGTATCGGGAAAAATGCATTTCAAAATACAACGATAAAGGAATTAAGAATTGATGTCGATTCCATAATTGATACGGATGCATTTTCAGACTGTAAAAATCTGTCATACGTGGAACTGAATAATACTTCCGTAAAGTCAAGAGTATTTCAGAACTGCCCATTACTGGAGGATGTAGCGATAAACGGAAAATCATTTCTTGAAGAACAGAGTTTTTACGATTGCGATAAGTTGAAAAATATCACGATTCCGGACTTAAAAAACGTATCAATGACAAATGCTGTATATAACTGTCCGGAACTTATGACTATCAATAACAAAAACGCTTTCGACGGTAAAACAGGAGATTTCCATAAAGACTTCAGGGAATTTATATTCAATAATTTCAGTGGAGTTGACGAGGTAGGTTTTATTAATGAATACGTAAAGGCACAGGCGGAAAAAATAGTCAGCGAGATAACAACTGAAAAAATGTCGGACGTGCAGAAAATAAAGGCAGTTCATGACTGGGTATGTAGAAATACGGTCTATGATGACGGGCTGACAGGAGACAGAAAAAATCACAATGACGCTTCCGTACTTATGAACGATTCGACGGTATGCGAGGGTTACGCAAGAATCGCAAATATCCTTTATAATACCGCCGGTATAGAAACTTACTATATAAGCGGAGTGGGGCACGCATGGAACGTAGTAAGAGCAGGTAACAATTATTTCCATGTTGATACAACGTGGGACGACGGCGATAATATTTCTTATGACTGGTTCATGAAATCCGACGACGAGATAAAAAATTCAGACAGCTTTCACGCTTCATGGAAAACTTATATACCGTCATCACTGCATAATTTTCAGGAGGGAAAAATTTTACCGGAATGTAGTTACAGTATGGGTGATGTGAACCAGGATAAAATTATCAACGTTGCGGATATGGTTATTCTGAATAAATATATACTGGGTCAGGATAACATTGATTACGACAATTATATACTTTCAGACCTTACGGCTGACGGTGTGGTTGATTCTTTCGACTTAGTCAGAATGCGACAGTTACTTATTAAATAAGGGGGAAATCCGTATGAGATTTAATAAAATTATTTCCGTGATAATGTCGCTTGTAGTGACCGCAACAGTAAATATTTTACCGGTACGTGCGGAATACGAGGACGGACTTCTTGAATTATACCGGACGTATTTTGAAGATTATACAATAATAGACCTGAAATATGATAAAAATAAATCGTATCCGGAACTTACTTCATATAAGTTGATAAAAAAACCGTTTGATTATATCAGGATGCGTTTTACCGATTCAGATATTGAATATGATTGTAACGAGTTGGCGGAGCTTTTAGGTTGTGACCCTGATAAGTTCACGGTATCTTATGATAATTACAGAAATGAACAGAAATATCTGACTATAACATTTTCCACACATAATCATGAAGATAACAAAGATATTGCGGAAAAACTTTATAAAGTGTTAAATGAAAAACATAAAATCAGTTATGCCTGTATATATATTGATGCAAAAAATATATCTTCTACATATAGTATCGGATGGAATAATTTTTACGGAAAAGATGAACTTGGTTATAGTGTTGCATTTAAAGACCAGTTTTCAAAAAAGAAAGTAAATGAAATACGTAATCGGATAGCGGATAATGATTTTCCGGTTGAAATAGATGCGGATGATAATATAATTTTCGACGAAACAGCTTCTGAAAGTGATAAATTCCGGTTTGCGTACTGGCTTGATAAGGAATACGGATTCAGGGTATTGTGCAGTGGGTATGATATGCCGTTACTTGGTGAAAGGTATAATATAACGGAAGTTATGCATTATTCCGGAGACGTGAACAATGATAACGAGGTAACCTTTGAAGATGCGGAAGTACTGAATAATTATCTGCTTACCGGAAGTACTGAAATATTTAATGTCAGTAATGCAGACCTGACCGGCGACGGTGTAATTGATGTCTTTGACCTTTTATTACTGAAAAAACAACTTGTTGAAATATTTTTTGATTCCTGAACCTGCTCCGGATTTGGTAACAGTTTCCGGGTATTAACTATAAGGTTTACAGTCATTAACAAATATTTACTACTCTTTTTACCGATATTGTGATATAATGGATTTATAATCTTAAACCGGAAGGAGATTTTATTAAGTAAAGGAGCAATATTCAAACGCTCCTTTGATTTTGTCATTATATTTTACTTCCGTAACGATTCGTGGCTGTCAATGCGGTTGTAGTATGACGTTATTCTTCCGAGGGCTTCCGATATCTTACAGCTTACGTCAAAGGCAGATATTGCTTTTCTTTCAAGCTGTTTCCGGATATAAAACCCTGTTTTCTCACATACTACCGCCCGGCAATCGGAAATTATTTCAACTTTCCGCAGAACCGAACGTTTCATTTATATTTACGCCATCCGAGGTCGCAACCTACCACCATTACTTTTTTACCGTGTTCACAAAGTCCGTCATTTTGTACTTCGCAACCATGTCTCAAATCCTGCGATTCCAAGCGGATTTATAGTCCTGATATACGGTACGCCGTATTTTTCTTCAAGTCCGTTTCCGAGATAGTTTCCAAGTGTACCGCATATGCAGGTTGTGGCAAGCGATTCTGAAATATGACTTTTCGGTTTTGTCAATCTGAATAATTTTTCCGTCCTGTACAATAAGGGGTATATTTCCGTACTTCATATCAATCAGGAGTTTTTCAATGATTTCAGAAATTTTTTCGTTCATCAGTAACACCCTTTCAATTGTTACTGAAAAGCGGTGTAGATAAGTAA
>JAIDCY010000034.1 GCA_029055625.1 Ruminococcus sp.
GACTATATATGTTGTTTCAGTTTCAGGAAAATATTTAAGTCCGTAACAACTGAAATACGGCTTGACTGATTCACGGTTTGTAATTCCGTAATCTTCAGCCTCATCAGATTTTATATAGTCGTCAAGATTTGAATAAAAACCATCCCATGCAATTTCTATAAGACAATTTTCTTCAACGATTTTTTTTAAAGAATATTCGTTATTGACGTTTTCTGCAATGCCGATAAAACGATATTTCATTCTTTTCGATACAATAATATTTTTGTTTTCCTCACCGTTTAAAATATCCTCACGGCTTTTTATACAATAGTTGTCTGTCCAGACAATAAGCGGTTTATCGTGCCTGACTTGTCCGCATAAGTCTGTGCGGATTTGCAAAAAACTTCCCTGACAGTATACAAGGTAACAGTTATCATAATCAATATGACTGAAATGACATACTCCCTCAAAAAACATTTCCAGTCTGCCGAAAGAGGTACATTCAACTATAATTGAAAGATTGTTTTTTTCATATTTAAGTGATATTATATCCAGTGTTTCCCAGTCATCCATTATTTCAGTTTTTTTCATGAAATCTTCAACATCTTTTTCAGAATTTATTTCTGTCCACATATTATCCTCCGCCGGTCAAGGTACTGTCCGCTATTTGACCGAAAATATAGAATACATATTCACTATAATAAATATAAAATTCATAGCCTATTCCGGAATAATGATAATCCCTATCTGCTGTACAGAAAAACGGCTCTTTTTCCATGACAGCAACAAGTGTATAATCAATTATTCCCATACACAGCCATACCAAAAAAATAATTATACAGATTTTAAGAATTTTTTTCAGCATATTCAATAGCTTCTTTAAGATTCAGCGTACCTTTATATATCGATTTTCCGCATATAGTGCCGTAAAGTCCCATAGCCTTACAAGCCTTTATATCTTCCATGGTATGTACTCCACCACTGGCTATTATGTTACAATCTGCTGTACCGTCCGCAAGTGCCTGTAACTGTTCCCTGTTCACGCCGGAAAGCGTACCGTCCTTAGAAATATCCGTGAAAATGAAGTACCGCACACCCGATTTTATCATCTGATTTGCAAGGTCAATATAATTTACGTCGGAAGTTTCAAGCCACCCCTCAGTAGCTACCATACCGTTCATCGCATCTATACCGACTACTATTTTTTCACTCCCGAATTTCTCGACGGCATCACGTACAAGAGCAGGATTTTTAAGAGCGACAGAACCTAATATTACTCTTGAAATACCCATATTCAGATACTCCTGAATCGTTTCGAGACTTCTGATACCTCCGCCGAGTTCTACTTTTAAACCGGTTTTTTCCGCAACGTCTGTGTAAATTTTCGTATTAACCGGTTTTCCCTCTTTCGCACCGTCGAGGTCTACCATATGTATCCACTCCGCACCGGCTTCCTCAAAACTCTTTGCCGTCTCAAGATAGTCTGTCGCAACTTTTTCTACAGTCGAAAAATCACCCTTGAAAAGTCTTACACAGTTGCTGTCTTTTATATCTATAGCAGGTAAAATAATCATATCAGACCTCCGAAATTTTGCAGTATTTTCAAACCTGTCTCACCGCTTTTTTCAGGGTGGAACTGTGCACCGTATACAAACTGTCCGTCGTGGACTAATGCCGGAACTCGTCCGCCGTATTCGCAGTATGCTGAAATATCCTTGTCATCGCATACCGCCTTATACGAGTGTACAAAATACACAAACTCATTATCACCCAGTCCATCAAGCAGTTTGCAGTTGTTCAAGACCTCTAATTTATTCCAGCCCATATGCGGTATTATCAAATCTTCGCTTTCCATTTTCCGTACAGAACCCTTTATCAGTCCGAGACCGTCACATTCTTCAAACTCATAACCTTTTTCAAATATCAACTGCATTCCAAGACATATCCCTAAAAACGGCTTTATCTGTGCCTGTTCCTTTATCGTATCGATAAGTCCGGAATTTTCAAGCATCTTCATAGCTGACGGAAATGCTCCCACACCTGGAAGTATTACCGCATCGGCATCTTGAATTAAATTTTTATCAGCTGTCAGAACGCTTTCAAGTCCGAGATAGTCGAGGGCATTTTTTACGCTGAAAATGTTTCCTGCTCCGTAATCTATAATTGCAATCATTTATAATACCCCCTTCGTCGAAAGTACCGTACCATCCGCATTTTTTTCGACAGCAATTTTCAGTGCGTGTGCGACTGCCTTATATACCGCCTCTGCTTTGTGATGGTCGTTACTACCGTACAGCAGATTTATATGTAGCGTCATTCCGCTGTTAAATGCAAACGCTCTGAAAAATTCTTCCGTCATGCATAAATCGTACTCACCGCAAGACTGATTAGTGAAATCGCAGTTGAATACAAGAAACGGTCTGTTACTGAGGTCAAGGCTCGCCATTGCTAAAGATTCGTCCATAGGGATATACGCCGTACCATACCGGATTATTCCCGATTTATCGCCGAGTGCCATTCCTAAAGCCTGTCCGAGTGCTATTCCGGTATCCTCTATGGTATGGTGACAGTCAACGTATAAATCGCCTTTTACTTTTACCGTCATGCTTATCCCACTATGTACGGAAAGTGCGGTCAGCATATGGTCAAAAAAACCTATTCCGGTGGAAATATCGGCTTTTCCCATACCGTCGAGAGTTACGGATATATTTATATCCGTCTCACGTGTTGTACGGTTTACTGTTCCTTTTCTTACAAAATCATTCATTTACGATTTCCTCCAGTGCCCTGAATAACGCTTCCATTTCATCAACCGTTCCGACTGTTATTCTCATGTAATTGTCTATGCGTGGCTTATTCCAGTATCTCACGAAAATTTTACGTTTCCGGAGTTCCTCAAAAATATATCCGGCGTTTTTTTCCTTATGGCTCGCAAATATAAAATTACTCTTTGAATCCGGAAACTCAAAACCTAATTTTTTTAATTTTTTCTTCGAGTACTCACGGGTAGCTATTATTTTATCCGTAGTCTCCCTGAAGTACTTTTCATCCCGTACCGCTTCCGCACCGCATATCTGGGTGATAGTGTTCATTGTGTACGAGTTTACAGAAAATTTAACGTCATTCATATATTTTATGAGTTTTTCGCTACCTATCGCAAAACCTATACGCATACCCGCCATTGAACGGGATTTTGAAAACGTCTGTATAACAAGCAGATTATCATATTTTTCAATCAGTGGCAGACAGCTTTCACCGCCAAAATCTATATATGCCTCGTCAATCATTACCACTGAATCCGGATTTGATTTTATTATATCTTCTATCATATCCACACTTTCGAGTACTCCAGTAGGTGCGTTAGGATTAGGGAAAATTATACCGCCGTTTTCAACTTTATAATCTTCCGGATTTATTGTGAAATCCTCACGGAGCGGACAGGTTTTATACGGTATTCTGTAAACATCCGCCCATACGTCATAGAAAGAATATGTTACATCCGGAAAAAGAATCGGTTTATCGGAATTGAAGAACGTCATGAACGCCATTGAAATAACGTCGTCTGAACCTACCCCCACAAATATCTGCTCAGGTTTTATTTTATATCTTTCCGCAATCGCTTTTACTAAAATTTCAGAATCCGGATTCGGATACAACCGCATATCTGAAATATCAAATTTATCGAGAATCTCACGTACCGCCGGAGCAGGTGGGTACGGGTTTTCATTCGTATTCAGTTTTATTATATCCTTATCTTCAGGCTGTTCGCCAGGTGTATAAGGTACTACCCGACGAACATTTACCTCCCATTTATTCATTAATTTAACATCTGCCTTTCCCGATTACTCAAAACGTACTTTTATGGCGTTAGCGTGTGCGGTCAGACCCTCTTTCTCGGCAACCAGTATTATATCATCTTTTGCCTCTTCGAGTGCCTCACGGGTATAATATATATAGCTTGACCGTTTTGTGAAACTTGCAACGCCTAACGGTGAAAAGAATCTTGCCGTGCCACTGGTTGGGAGTACATGATTAGGTCCTGCGTAGTAATCGCCAAGGGGTTCGCTGGCATACTGTCCAAGGAATACAGATCCGGCATTATCCAGACTGCCCAGTAATTCCATAGGGTTCTCCATGAGTACCTCAAGGTGTTCCGGTGCTATTGCGTTGGCTATCTCTACCGCTTTTTCCCTGCTGTCTGCAATTATTACCGCTCCGTAATCTTCAAGCGATTTTTCTATTATCTCTTTTCTTGAAAGATATTCTTTCTGACGTTCTATTTCTTTTATAGTATCGTCGGCGAGTTTTTCGCTTGTTGTAACCAGTATTGCAGAGGCTAATTTATCGTGTTCCGCCTGTGACATCAGATCAGCAGATACAAATTTCGGATTCGCTGTTTCGTCGGCAAGTACCAGTATTTCACTTGGTCCTGCTATCATATCAATATCTACAACGCCATAAAGTAACTTTTTAGCGGTTGCAACAAAAATATTGCCTGGTCCTACTATTTTATCGCACTTCGGAATAGTTTCCGTACCGTATGCCAGTGCGGATATTGCCTGAGCTCCTCCGGCAAGGAATACTCTGTCGACACCACATATTGCGGCGGCTACAAGTATATCCTTATTTGGTGTGCCGTCTTTCAGTGGCGGAGTTACCATTATTAACTCTTTTACTCCTGCTATCTTTGCTGGTATCGCATTCATCAGCACGCTTGACGGATATGCTGCCGTGCCTCCTGGTACGTACAGTCCTACCCTTTCAAGTCCTCTGATTCTCTGTCCTAATATGACACCGTTTGATTTCGCATTGATAAAGCCCTGTTCAACCTGTCTGTTATGGAAATCCGCTATATTTTCCTGTGCATTAAGTAAGGCATTCACAAAATCTTCGTCTGCTTCTGTCATTGCATCGTTTATTACGTCTCTTGGTACTTCGTAATATTCCGGAAGTTTTCCGTCGAATTTCAGCGTGTAATTATTCACCGCTGTATCACCGTTATTTTTTACATCCTCTATTATCGCCGATACCGATTCCGTAACTTTTTTATCTGTTTCTCCGGCACGTCTGCCAAGTTCTTTCAGGAACTCAACTTCCGTTATACCGTCCGCATAAATTTTTTTCATTATAAATTCTCCTCTATGAGTTTTATTAATCTGTTTATCTCGTCCTTACGCAGTTTCAGACTTACCGTATTTGCAATAAGTCTTGCGGAAATCGGGGCGACATCCTCTATTACTTCAAGTCCGTTTTCCTTTAATGTAGTACCGGTTTCCACAATATCAACGATACCGTCCGCAAGTTCAAGAAGCGGGGCGAGTTCTACAGAACCCTCTATCTTTATTATTTCCGTATCCATGCCCTTTTTCTCGAAAAAATTTCTTGCGACGTTCGGATATTTTGTAGCTATCGTCTTTACGCCGTAACCGCTGTAGAAATCGTAACCCTTTTTTGTTGCGAGGGCAAACTTACAACGTCCGAACCCTAAATCTACAAGCTCGAAAAATTTTCCGTGCATTTCCATAATCGTATCTTTTCCGACTACTCCCATATCGCAGACACCGTGTTCGACGTATGTTATAACGTCGTTTGCCTTTGCTAAAACTACTTCCATATTGGCATCAGGTATCGGCAGTATCAACTTTCTGCCCTTTTCGTGTACTGCTGTACAGTCGAAGCCGAGTTTGTCGAAAAGTCCCACCGTATCTTTTTCAAGTCTGCCCTTTGTTAGTGCTATTCTTATCGGTTTATTCATATTCCGCCTCCGTAAAATCACTGTTGACTACTACAACCTGTGGTATTTTCTTCTCTATAGCGTACTCCCTTACGGTTTCGAGGTCGTCGAAAAGTGCATTTTCAACTATAAGTCCCTGCTCACGTAATGCCTGTGCGGTCTTTATCGCCGATACCTCAAATCCCTCTTCTGCGTAAACTATCGCATCTACTTTCGGCATCGCCGGTATAACTCCGCTTTTCTCAATCAGTTTCGCAACCGCATTCACATTTACCGCAAATCCTATCGCCGGTACGTCGTAACCAAATTCTGAAATAAGTCTGTCATAACGTCCGCCTGATAGTACTTCCTCACCGTGTCCCTGTAAGTATCCTTTTATGATCAGTCCCGTGTAGTAATCCGTCTTGTTTACAAGTCCTAAATCTACCGTTATTGTACCATCGTTTCCGCAGAGTTCGGCGATATTATTATATATATCCCTTAACTCGTCAAGCAGATATTTTATACTCTCATCAGGCAGTATTTCCTCCGCCTGCTCGAATACCTCCTCACCACCAAACAGTGCCGGTAAATTCTTCAGGGCGTAAGTTATATTGCTTTTCTCCAGAGAATCAAGCAAGTCATTCAGAGCAGGAAAATTTTTCGTCTCGATAAGCCGACGTATTTTTTCCTTTACTTTATCGGAAACATCAAGTCTGCCGACAAGTTCTTTGAAAATTCCGATATGACCTATTTCAAGTGAAAATTCCATACCGAAAGACTTCAACGCTGTAACTGCTGTGGCGATTACTTCCAGGTCTGCGGATTTAGACTGTGTGCCGATAAGTTCTATACCTGTCTGTACAATCTCGTCACTTCTGCCCTTAAGAGCTGGTTCTGTACGGTATACCGTCTGATTATAATAAAGTTTCAGCGGAAATACCGCATCTCTCAGACGTGTTGCCACTACCCTCGCAACCGGCATTGTTGTATCCGGTCGCATTACAAGAAGTCTTCCCTTGCTGTCAGTCATCTTATACAGGTTCTCCTGTGGAAAATATCTTGAATTAAGATTGAAAACGTCGTAAAATTCAAGCCCCGTCGTTATTATCTCACTATATCCGCAACTTCTGAACAGTTTTACAAGTGTATTCTCTACGTCACGGATTACTAAACATTCCCCGAAAAGGTAATCTTTTGTACCCTCCGGCGTTATAAGGTCATAATTTTTCATTTAATTCCTCCGTTCACTTTAGTGTGCTAACATGATACTATGATAACACGCTAATACAAAAAAGTCAAGTTAAAATAATGTAAGCTGTGCAGATTCGGGTAAATCACCAAAAGCCCCCGTATTTCTTAACATATCTATTGTTGCTTTTGACACTCCGCTTTCCTGCTGAAATTCTTCTATTGATACATATTCGCATTCTTTTACCGCTTTATATATATCGTACGCAACCGTTTCACCTACTCCGTTTATCGCAACAAATGGTATACGTAATTTTCCGTCCTCTAAAAGATAGTCCACAGCGTGCGATTTCTGCAAATCTATCGGCAGAAACTCGAACCCTCTTGACAGCATTTCATTTATTATCAACAGTATATCGTATAAATCGCTTTCTTTATTACTTTTTCCGTTACCCATTGCCCGGAGTTCCTCTATACGTTTCCTTACCTCTTCCTTACCCTTTACCGCAAGTTCAGCGTCTAAATCATCACCACGTACTGAAAAATACGTTGAATAATATTCCAGTGGCTTATACAGTTTGAACCACCCTAATTTTATCGCCGCTATTACGTACGCTGCGGCGTGGGCTTTCGGAAACATATACTTTATCTTCAGACAGCTTTCTATATACCAGTCCGGTACGTTATGCGATTTCAACATCTCGATTACTTCCGGTGTGAAATTCTTCTGGGCTTTTCCCTTACGTGTCCACTCCATAATCTGAAAAGCATCTTTCGGCGGTACTCCTTTATACAGCAAGTATGTCATGATACTGTCACGTGTTCCGATAACGTCGGAAATTGTACATATTTTCTGATCTATCAGGTCTTTTGCGTTCCCCAACCATACGTCCGTACCGTGTGATAATCCGGAAATCTGCAAAAAATCGCTGAATTTTGTTGGCTTCGCATCAATCAGCATCTGTATTGTGAAATTCGTACCCATTTCCGGTATGCCAAGGCTTCCGGTTCTGCAGTATATATCTTCCGGCGTTACTCCAAGTGCCGTACAATCCGTACACATCCGGATTACTTCAGGGTCGGTCGTCGGAACATCTTTTATCTTTATCCCTGTGAGGTCTTCAAGATGTTTATAAAGCGTCGGCACAACGTGTCCGAGTTCGTCGAGTTTCAGTATTGTATCGTGCATTGAATTAAAATCAAAATGTGTTGTTATTACGTCTGAATCCGTAGAATCTGCCGGGTGCTGTACCGGTGTAAAATCATATACCTCATAGTCCGACGGTACAACTACCATTCCTCCGGGGTGCTGACCGGTCGTACGCTTTATCCCTGTACATCCTATCGAAAGGCGTGTCATTTCCGCATTATTAAATTCCGTTCCTATTATATCTTCGCAGTACTTCTTTACATATCCGTATGCTGTCTTATCCGCTACCGCCGAGATTGTACCGGCTTTGAATACGTTTGATTTACCGAAAAGTTCTTCTGTATATCTATGGGCTTTTGACTGGTATTCTCCGGAAAAATTCAGGTCAATATCCGGTGCTTTGTCGCCGTCGAATCCTAAAAACGTCTCAAATGGTATGTCGTGACCGTCACGCATCATCTCCGTATCACATTCCGGACACTTCTTAGATGGCAAGTCAAACCCTGAACCGTATGAACCATCTGTTATAAACTCGCTGTGCTGACACTTCGGGCATACGTAATGCGGTGGGAGTGGGTTTACTTCTGAAATTCCTGCCATAGATGCTACAAATGATGAACCTACTGAACCTCTTGACCCTACCAGGTATCCGTTTTCAACGGAATTCCATACAAGCTTCTGAGCGATTATATAAAGTACGGAAAATCCATGTTTTATAATTGAAGAAAGTTCCCTGTCAAGACGTTTTTCGACAAGTTCCGGTAAGGGATTTCCGTAAATCTCATAAGCCTTTTCGTGAGTTATCTGTTTTAACTCATCTTCCGCACCGTCAATAGTCGGCGTAAATGTACCTTTCGGAATTGGTCTGACTATCTCTACCATATCCGCTATCATGTTCGTATTGGTTATTACTACCTCTTTTGCCTTGTCCGCACCGAGAAATTCAAACTCCGCAAGCATTTCTTCTGTAGTACGGAAATATAACGGTGCTTGATTCTCAACGTCCTTAAATCCCATACTTGAAAGAATTATTTGCCGATATATCGCATCTTTCGGGTCTATAAAATGTACGTCACAGGTTGCACATACCGGAATATCAAGTTTTTCACCGAGTGCAACTATACGCCTTACGTAATTCCGGAGTTCCTCTTCATTCTCCGCATTACCATCCCTTATCATGAACTCATTGTTACATAACGGCTGTATCTCGAGATAATCGTAAAACTTTGCGAGTTTTTCTATTTCCTGCTCCGGTTTATTATTCAGCATAGCCTGAAACAGTTCCCCGGCTTCACACGCACTTCCAAATATAAGACCCTCTCTGTGTGCCTCCAGTAACGATTTAGGTATGAGCGGTTTTTTGTAGAAATAGTCGAGATTGCTATAAGATACCAGTTTGTAAAGGTTTTTTAGTCCTGCCTGATTACGCACAAGTATAATCTGATGATAAGATCTCAGCTTCTTTACGTCGACTTCTCCGGCTTTTAAGTTTATATCGTCAAGCGTTTCTACTCCCTTTCCGGTTACAAGTCTGCCTATCAGTTCTATATATACTTTCGCAAGCATAAACGCATCATCTGATGCCCTGTGGTGATTGAATTTCCCGAGTTTCAGCTTTTTTGCGACGTAATCCAGTTTATGACGTGCTATTTCCGGCAACATTACCTGACACAATATCAGCGTATCCAACCAGTTATACTTGAAATCTGTTTCACATCTCTTACAGGCAGAATTTATTATACTTGTATCAAAATTTGCGTTATGTGCGACGAGCACCGGATTCTCACCGCAGAATTCCATAAATAATTTTATCGCATCTTTTTCGTCCGGTGCATCTTTTACGTCTTCGTCCGATATTCCCGTGAGTTCCGTTATTTTTTCCGGTATGTGCTTCTGCGGATTAACCATTGTATTGAAAGTATCAATAATCTGCATATTCTTCAGCTTTACCGCTCCGATTTCTGTCAGACGGTCTGTACTTAAGTTCAATCCTGTTGTTTCAACGTCAAAAACTATTATCTCGTCGTTTATACTTCTGCTGTCCGGATTCTTTACTATTTTCTGTCTGTCAAGGTCGTTGACTACGTAAGCCTCGCAACCGTATATTACCTTGAAATTATCCGGCATATTATACATACAATCCGGAAATGCCTGTACTGCTCCGTGGTCGGTAATCGCCATAGCCTGATGTCCCCATGATGCCGCACGCTTTATAAGCGTTACAGGGTCGGTAACAGCATCCATTGCCGACATATTCGTATGACAATGCAATTCAACCCTTTTTTCCGGATAACTATCCATACGTGGGTTACGCTTTACGCCTATTATGGAATCCGGGGATATTACTATATCGTGTGCATAATTGTCAAAATCAAGCTTTCCGCTTATAAGTATTGTACTTCCTTTCTTTATCTTCGATAAGTTCATATTTCCGGCTTTTTCTTTATTCGCAAATATTTTTACTTTTACCGAACCGCTGTAATCCGTTATATCAAAAGTTGTAATCGTATTTTCGTTTTTCAGTTCCTTGTACTCCGTAGCGAAAACGTCCCCTATTATTACCTGTTTTGTACCGGTTTTCTTCACCGCTTCTATTATCGGCGTAGGTTCAGTGTGTATCCCTTTTCCGAAAATTATTTCCGCAGATTCTTTGTCAAAATCCGTATCAAGTGACGTTATATCTGCTGACTTTTCCGGTATCGTAATATGAATATCCACTTTCTCCGGAGCAGGTCTGTTATTTATATTATTATATTCCATAGTTCCGGATGTCATTTTTTCAATCATCTCGCTGTATTCCGGCGACGATATTTCCCCACCTTCAAGTATTACATCTATTTTTTTCCCGAACTGATTATATATCAGTTGCGAAAGATTCTGGCGGAACTGATACTTATTAAGCATATCAAGCCTGCCATGTAATATCTTTATAGTAAGTACGTCATTTTCAAGTTTCTTCTCCGCATGGTTGAGATGTCCGTTTATTACCGATATGTCACGGCGGAGAAGTTCTATCATTTCGTCAAAACATTTTATACTGAAAAGTTCTTCCGGGTATCTGCACATTAACCGTAAGCCGTTCAGTTTCAACACCTTTTCCGCTACTTTTTCAAACTCGAAAATATCTTTACTCGGCACTATTTTATCAAAATATACCATGATTTTCATTGTATTAAGTTTTCTGGAATAAAATATCTTTAATATCTCGCCGTTACGCAGACTTTCCGGAATTTCCGTAAAATCTTTAAAAAATTCAATTAATTTTTTATTCATGAATTTATAACTTGTCAATCTCTGCAATCAGTTCGCTGACAATTTCCTCCTCCCTTATTTTTCTTTGTGTACCGTCTTTACGGAATATCACCGCACAGCCTTCACCACCTGCTATTCCTATATCCGCTTCCCGGGCTTCTCCAGGACCGTTCACTATACAACCCATTACCGCTACCGTTATATCCTTATCCATTTCCCTTACGGCTTCCTCTACTATGTGAGCTACTTTTAAAAGGTCTATCCTCGTACGTCCACACGTCGGACATGATACAAGGCGGACGCTCTTTCTTTTCCCGATACTTTTCAATATATCCTGTGCGACGTATACCTCTTTTACAGGGTCAGCGGTAAGCGATACACGGATAGTCTCACCGATACCGTCGCATAACAGCGAACCTATACCGATTGCAGACTTTATCATTCCCATATGTTCCGTACCGGCTTCCGTAACGCCTAAATGTAACGGATAATTACATCTTTCTGATGCCAGTCTATACGATTCTATCATCTTTTTAACGTCAGATGACTTTATGGAAATTACAATATCTTCAAAATCAAACTGTTCAAGCAGTCGTGCGTGATTCATCGCACTTTCAACCAATGCTTCCGGTGTAGGTGAACCGTATTTTTCCAGTAGTTCCTTTTCGAGCGAACCGGAATTTACACCGATTCTTATCGGTATACCTTTTCTTCTGCATGTATCCGCAACCTGTTTTATACGTTCATTACTGCCTATGTTACCGGGGTTTATCCGGATTTTGTCAATGCCTGCTTCCGCCGATTCTATCGCAAGTCTGTAATCAAAATGTATATCCGCAACAAGTGGTATCTTCACCGCCGATTTTATAGCCGGAATAAGTCTGACTGATTCCATATCGGGAATGGCTGTCCGGATAATCTCACAGCCTGCTCTCTCAAGTTCTATTGCCTGTTTAACATTTCCGGCTATATCGTCAGAACGTACGTTCAGCATTGACTGTATATATATATGTCTGCCGTCCAGTACGCAGTTCCCTACTTTTACTTTTTTTGCGTTTCGCATGATAAAAAATTCCCTCCGTTTACATAAGGCATGAAAAACTTTTAATTTTCCATGCCCCTGAATTTATACACCGCCTGTTATCAGACGTACTATATCGTTATAAGTTGCCATAATCATTATGCCGAACAATAAAACCATTCCTGCTAAATGCACGTATCCCTCATGCTCCGGTTTAACCGGTTTACGCCGTATGAGTTCTATGAAACAGAAAATAAGTCTGCCACCGTCAAGCCCAGGGATTGGAAGAAGATTGAAGATACCTATATTTATAGTAATCAACGACGTCATATATACAAGCTGGAATATCATATCTTTTATATCTTCGCTTTCCTGTGTGGTCTCGTTTATAGCCGTAACAACCCCTACCGGTCCGGAAATTTCTTCTTTTTTCGCCTTACCGGAAACAAGTTGTTTCAGAGACATTCCGACGATATGGCTCATTGACATAAACATCTCTCCCGAACCCTTTATTACAGTAAGCGGATTCTTATCTTTCTGAACAAGTCCGAAATCTACCGTTCCACCGCTTGCATTCTGAAATGTTACGTCTTCAAATTCCAGCTTCTCGCCGTTACGTATTACCGTTACGTCATGTACGTTAGTAGGCGATGATGACAGTATATAATTTATGTCAAGCATACTGAAAATTCTTGTATCGTCTATCTTATAGAAAATATCGTCGTGTCGTAATCCGCTGTCGTAACTGCCGGAATGTCTTTCAAGTGTGCCGTCCTCAAGCTGTACCGCACTGAATCCCTCTATCTGTTTAGTAGGTACGGAGTTCAGCATTGACATCATTATTACTATCGTTACAAATCCAAGTATGAAGTTCATACCTGCACCGGCTACAAGTATTATCATACGTTTCCACAATTTCGCACTCCGGAAACAATGTGGGTCATCTGATTCGGTATCTTCGCCCTCCATCGCACAGTATCCGCCAAGTGGTAGCAATCGTAATGAATATTTGGTATCTCCTGTCTGCTTCTGTAGTAATTTAGGTCCCATTCCTATCGAAAATTCCAGTACCCTCACACCGCTGAGTTTTGCACATATAAAGTGTCCGAACTCATGCACCATTACGATTATACCGAAAATTATTATTGCGATAATTATGCCCATTCTGTAATATAATCTCCTTTCGTGATTGTTATTTCTCTACAATATTACGGACATATTCCCTTGCGGAAATATCCGCTTTCACGACGTCCTCATAACAGCGTATCCGAGCAGGTGCGAAATTATCCATTACAGACGATACTATTTCACCGATTTTTATAAAAGTTATCCTGTCGGCAAGAAAATATTTTACCGCCTCTTCGTTTACCGAGTTCACAAGACACGGATAAGCACCGCCGGATTTTATAGCCTCTATCGCTGTGGACAGACATTTAAACGTATTGTAATCCGGCTTTTCAAAAGTAAGCGTTCCGTAATCCGTCAGTGACAGTCTTTTTGTCGGACATTCAAGCCTATCCGGATATAACAGGGCGTATTGTATCGGAATTTTCATATCCGGTACGCCTAACTGTGCGATTACGGAAAAATCGTTATACTCTACCGCTGAATGTACCACACTTTGTCTGTGTACGACAATTTCAATCTGTTCGGGTGCGAGGTCAAAAAGCCATTTAGCTTCTATGAATTCGAGCCCTTTATTCATTAATGTTGCGGAATCTATAGTAATCTTGTTACCCATACTCCAGTTAGGATGTTTCAGAGCGTCGGCTTTCGTTACCGTTTTCAGTTCCTCATAAGACTTTTTAAAGAAAGGTCCACCTGATGCGGTAAGGATTATTTTACTTAAATTTTCCCTTTTGCTACCCTGTAAGCACTGGAATATAGCGGAATGTTCGCTGTCTACCGGATATATTTTAACTCCTTTTGCCTTTGCGGATTGCATTACAATCTCACCACCGGCAACTAATGTTTCCTTATTCGCAAGTGCGACATCTTTTCCCGCATTTATTGCTGTGAGAGTCGGAAGAAGTCCAACCATACCCACAACGGAATTCAATACAATATCATTCTGTTGCAATGACGCTATTTCACACAGACCGTCCATGCCGGACAGCACTTTTACCGAAGTATCGGAAAGACGTTGTTTAATTTCCGTATATTTTTTGTCGTCGTATATACAGACACAATCCGGTGTGAATTTCCGAGCCTGTTTTTCGAGCAGGTCAACGTTACTATTGGCGGAAAGTCCGGCTATTCTGAAATCATGTTTTTCGCATACCTCCAGCGACTGCGTACCGATTGAACCGGTTGAGCCTAAAACAGATACCGTTTTATTCAAAGTGTCATCTCCTCTATTATATGAAATTTTTTTCCCGATTATAAGACTAATGGTAAAAAGAGACTATCCGCCTTATATTTAAAAACGTTTAGTCTCCTTTCCGATTTCTATATTATTCTGATAACTGCGATAAATGCGTAAAATGTAGGTAGTACGAATAGTACGCTGTCGAATCTGTCCATAAGTCCGCCATGTCCTGGCATGATGTTGCCGTAATCCTTGAAGCCTATCTGACGTTTAACCATTGACGCGGATAAATCACCTACCGTACCGATTACCGCACATACGATACCGAGTATAAACGCTGCCAGAACATTCTGCACGATGAAACCAAAACGTACTCCAAACGCTACCGCATACACTATACCGGTAGTGAGTATTCCGCCTATAAAGCCTTCAACAGTTTTTTTCGGACTTATTTCAGGACACAGTTTGTGTTTACCGAGTGCAACTCCCGAAAAATACGCTCCGGTATCCGCAATCCATGCACCACACAACGCCATTATCAACAGAAATAAACCGTCTGCCATATCGTAATTGTGTATCAGTATCATTGTTGACATTGCGTGCGGTACTAATACCATTACCGCCAGTGTAAAGAATATCTGTTCATAACGGATTTTCTTGTGTTTCTTCAACCATGTAACGAAGATTACAAACGCACACAACAGCGTAACTACAAACTGCATTATGTGTATGATTTCATTATCAAATGTGAATGAATTTGGGTTCTGAAGTTCTGTACTATATATATGGTATATACGTTCACGTCTGAACGAAGCACTCAATAACGGCGTTACTATTCCGCATACCTCCGAAGCTATCAGAACCGGCATACACTTATGCATCTTTACCGCTCTTAACAGTTCGTACAGCATTATTGCTATTATTACCGCTATCGCTATCGGAAGTACCATCGTATTATGAAAATACAGTACCACCGCAAGTATCAGAACGCCTACAACTCCGGAAATTATTCTTGTAAGCATTACACACCCCCGAAACGTCGGCTTCTGTTATTGTATTCTATCAATGCTTTATCAAGGTCTTTCGGTGAGAAGTCAGGCCATAGAACGTCTGTAAAATAGTATTCCGCATACGCACACTGCCATATCAGATAGTTTGATAGTCTGAGCTCACCACTCGGACGTATCAGTAAATCAACATCTGGAAATCCGGCGGTATACAGATTCTCCGCTACTGACTGTTCTGTAATATCTTCCGGTTTTATCTTTCCCTCAATCGCTTGCTGTGCGAGCAGGCGGGCGGAATGTGCTATTTCGTCACGTCCGCCGTAATTGACCGCCATCATCAGATTCATTTCAGTATAATGTGCGGTGTCTTCTTCGAGTCTGACCATTTTTTCCCGTAAATCGTCGTCAAATGCGGACTTGTCACCTAAAAAAATCATACGTGTATTTTCACTTAAAAAATTTCTTACGTCGACGATATAATCACGGAAAAGCTCCATGATAGTATTTATTTCATCCGTCGGACGTTGCCAGTTTTCCGTGGAAAATGCGTAAAATGATATATTTTTCAGTCCTATATCCTTACAGTACCGGACAATCTTCTTGAAATTCTTCGCACCCTCACGGTGTCCGAAAGAACGTGGAAGACCTCTTTTTTTCGCCCACCTGCCGTTACCGTCCATTATGAAGCCTACGTGTTGCGGAAGAACAGCCGGTAATGACTGTTCTTCTTTGTTTTCTTTTTTACCGAATAATGCCATATTTCACCGTTCAGACCGTCATGATTTCCTTTTCCTTGGCGGAAACTGCTTTATCTACTTCCGCACAGAATTTGTCCGTTAAATCCTGTACCTTCTTTTCGCAGTCTTTCATATCGTCCTCGGTGATTTCAGAATTTTTCTTCATAGCCTTGAACTTATCCATAGTATCACGTCTGATTGAACGTATCGTCACTTTACACTCTTCACCGTACTTCTTTATATCCTTGCAGAGTTCTTTTCTTCTGTCACCTGTGAGCTGTGGGAATACAAGGCGGATCACTGAACCGTCATTCGTCGGATTTATTCCGATGTCTGAAGCAAGTATAGCTTTTTCAATGAGTTTGAGGGTTGACCTGTCCCATGGCTGAATAACCAGTATTCTCGCCTCCGCAACCGATACAGCGGACATCTGATTTATCGGTGTGGGTGAGCCGTAATAGTCGACAAGCACCTTGTCGAGTACGGCAGGGTTCGCACGTCCTGCACGGATTGAAGCGAATTCGTTGCCGAGTGCGTTTAAACTCTTCTGCATTTTTTCCTTTGCGTTTGAAATCTGTTGTTTCATGATAATTAATTCCTTTCGATTTTTATTTTAGTTGACTGATACTATCGTTCCGACGTTCTCACCCATTACCGCATCATAAATATTATCCGGACGTGAGAGGTCGAAAACAAGCATTGTCATATTGGTATCCCGGCACATTGTAGCGGCGGTACTGTCCATAACGCCTAAATTATCATTAAGAATCTGACTGAATGTCAATGTATCGTAACGTCTGGCGTCGTCGAACTTATGAGGGTCTTTATCGTAAACGCCGTCTACCATTGTAGCCTTCATGAAGATGTCCGCTTCAATCTCTGCGGAACGGAGTGCAGCGGCGGTATCGGTGGAGAAAAACGGATTACCCGTACCACAGCCGAAAATTACCACTCTTCCTTTATTGAGATGGTTGACAGCTTTGTTTCTTATATACGGTTCTGCAACCTGTTGCATGGTAATGGCGGTCTGCACCCTGACTACACAGCCGAGCGATTCCAGAACGTCGGCGAGAGCGAGAGCGTTCATAGCGGTGGCAATCATACCGATATGGTCGGCACGTGTTCTGTCCATAGCACCTGAAGAACGTCCACGCCAGAAGTTACCGCCCCCGACTACCACCGCAACCTGTACCCCTGCATCCATACACTTCTTGATACTCTTACATATTTCAGTAATAATATCGAAGTTGAGACCGGTTTTCTTGTCACCGGCGAGAGCCTCACCGCTTACCTTTAACAATATTCTTTTATACTTTGGGTTCATTTCAGCACCTCACAAAAAAATCTATATGTATATTCTACAATAAAAAACCGGTTCTGTAAAGTATATTTCAGAAAAAAATCTTAAAAAACTGTAAATTTTTTCTTATCCTTGAAGATGTGTTGTTTAATATATACAAAATATCAGTAAATTTTTACTGCTTTTTCGTCACAGTAAAGGCTTGACTTTTTCCGGAAGTCGTGATATAATAAAATAGTCGTAAGGCAAATGATAAATTACAAATACGGAGAGGTATCGAAGCGGTCATAACGAGGCGGTCTTGAAAACCGTTTGACTTAACGGTCACGTGGGTTCGAATCCCACCCTCTCCGCCATATTATGCGGATTTACTCAAGTGGTTAAGAGGATCCCCTGCTAAGGGATTAGGCCGAGGAATCGGTGCGAGAGTTCGAATCTCTTGATCCGCGTTAAAAAAAGCTGTCGTATACTTAAATAATGCGACGGCTTTTTATTTTGTAAAATTTTAATATTGACAAAACACAATTCCGGATATATAATTATATAATGGAGGTGTATTTCTTTATGAATATTTTTCTGTGTATACTTATGGACTATCTGGTAGGGTGTATCAATCCGGCGTACATAATCTCAAAAATTAACGGCTTTGATATACGTGAAAAGGGTACAGGTAACGCCGGAGCATCAAACATAACTCTCGTAATGGGCAAGAAAGCCGGTATATTCACCGCTCTGTTCGATATTTTCAAGGCTTTTGCCGTTACCACTATTGCCGGTTACTTATTTCCGGAAATAAAATGTGTTAAAATTCTTTCGGGTGTTTCGTGTATGCTCGGACACATTTTCCCGGTATTCATGAAGTTTCATGGCGGTAAAGGTCTTGCGTGTCTCGGCGGTATGATACTTGCATATAATCCGATAACATTTCTGTTACTCCTGCTTGTTGAACTGGTAATCATCCTGATTTTTGATTATATATCTGTTGTTGCACCATCAGGTTCGATTATGTTCACATTTGTATATGGATTCATGACAAAAGATATAACAGGTATTTTTCTTTTGGCTTTTATTTCAGTAATCATTTTGTTTAAACATCGTGATAACTTCAGAAGAATAAAGAACGGCGAAGAAATTCGTGCAAGTTTTCTGAGGAAAAAAAACTGAATATCTGAAAAAAATCGTTTCTGTAAAAAAGAAACGGTTTTTTTATCGGAACATTATACAAGCTATCAGGAATATAATGTAATGATTACTATTGCTGAAAAGAGGTCTGTTTATGGATATTGCTACTGTTATTTCCGTGTCGGTACTCGTACTTATCGCCGTCATCGAATTTATATTCCTGTTCCGGAGCAGGTCATGTAATGAAGATGTGACAGATTACGTAACGGTTGTACCTGTTTTCCCTGAAGATGATAAACTTTCCCTCCGGCTTGAATTTCTTTCGGAAAAAATAGCCTGCGGAAATTTCCGGATAGAAAAAATTCTGCTCGTGAATTACGGTGCGGATGACGGCAAAACAGCACTCTGTAAGCGGTTCTGTCTCGATAATCCGGAAGCCGTTATTGTCGATTCTGAAGAACTTGAAAAAATATTATCTGAAATGTTTGCAATTGAACGGATAAAATAGTATAATAGAATAGTAAAATATTCAGGAGGTTTTTTTATGCAAAACAGGTCTTTACGCATTGAGGGAACTGTAGAAAATATAGTTTTCAGAAACGATACCACAGGTTATACCGTCTTCGATATAGATTCCGGCGGTGAATGGATTACCGCTGTGGGTGAAATCGGTATCATACATGAGGGAGAAACCGTTGTAATCACCGGTTATTATACCAATCACAGCAGATTCGGTACACAGTTCCGGATTGAAACCTATAAAGAAAAACTTCCCGATACAGTATTGAATATAGAAAAATATCTTTCATCCGGTGCGATAAAGGGGATAGGAGTTAAACTCGCTGAAAAAATAGTAAAGCGTTTCGGCAAAAAGACACTTGAAATCCTCGAAAATCAACCTGAACGTCTCGCAGAAATCGGAATATCCGGAAAAAAATATGAAAATATTCTTGCGGAAATAAAAAAGGCTTTCACTTTAAGAAATCTTATAAATTTTCTTGAAAAATATGAAGTTCCTTTCAGTGACATAATGCGGATATACCTTGAATATGGTACGGAATCAATCAATATGATAAAGGAAAATCCGTATATACTCTGTACCGGTAATATACGGTTACCGTTTAAAAAAGCGGATACTATCGCCGATGCTCTGGATTGTATGGAAAAAAATTTCAGTTCCCGTGTGATTGCTTTTGTCTGCGACCTGCTCCGGCATTATGCCGATAGTTACGGTCATTCGTGTATGAAACTTGATTACATTATTTCTCTGACTTTAAAGGAACTTAAAATTTCCTCACCTGAACAGGAAGATAATATTTCCGGAATTATCAGAAACGCCTCCCAGAAGGATGACGTTACAGGCATACGGAATCTGTATATATACAATCATGATGACGTAATGTATATATCACTGCCGGAATATTATGACGCTGAGAAATATATCCGTGACAGATTATTGAAGATGTCGGAGGAAAAAACTGATACCGATTGTGAAATATTTATCAGTGACGAGGAAAAAAGAAACGGTATAAAATACGAATTTCTGCAACGTGAGGCGATAAAATCTGCTGTATCGGAAAAAATATTTGTCCTTACCGGCGGACCAGGTACGGGAAAAACTACTACCCTTAACGCTATAATATCGATACTTGAAAAAAAAGGTCTTAAAGTATTCCTCACCGCTCCCACCGGACGAGCTTCAAAAAGACTTTCCGATATAACAGGTCACAATGCAAAGACTATTCACAGACTGCTTGAAGTATCTTCCGATTCCGATAATCAGTTTTCACGTAATGAAAATAACCCTCTCCATTGTGATGCGGTTATAGTTGATGAATTTTCAATGGTGGACGTCCTTCTTTTTGAAGCCCTGCTCCGTGCGATGAAGCCAAACTGTAAACTGATAATCACCGGAGATTCTGACCAGTTGCCCTCCGTGAGTGCGGGAAATCTTCTTTACGACATCATAAACGGACAGGCTGTTAAAGTAATACGGCTTGAAGAAATCTTCCGGCAGTCGCAGAAAAGCTGTATAATTACAAACGCACACAAGATAGTAACAGGTGAATATCCCGACCTGACACGTAAAGACAGTGATTTCTTTTTCTTCCGGCGTTCTGAATACGAACAGGCACTGAAACTTATTGTAGACCTCGTGAAAGAAAGACTGCCTAAGGCATACGGTTATTCACCTACGGAAGATATACAGATTCTCGCACCGTCACGTAAGGGAATACTCGGTACTGTGGAGATTAACAGGATACTACAGGATGAAATCAATAAGCAGGACGGTAATAAAACAGAGTATACAGGTATTTCCGGTGTGTTCCGTACAGGCGACAAGGTTATGCAGAACATAAATAATTATGACGTTGAATGGAACAAAAACGGTAAAACCGGCAACGGAATTTTCAACGGTGATATAGGCATGATTAAAAATATAAATCTTACGGAAAAAACATTGAATATAGATTTTGACGGCAGAATTGCGGAATATTCTTTCGATATGCTCCCACAGATTGAACTTGCATACGCCGTTACGGTACATAAAAGTCAGGGCTGTGAGTTTGAGGCTGTGATAGTGCCGTTACAGGACGGTCTGGAAATGCTGAATCACAGAAATTTACTGTATACTGCTGTTACACGTGCGAAAAAACTTCTTATAATAATCGGTAACGAGAACGTCATTAAAAAAATGGTGGATAACGTCAGGGGCAGGAAACGTTATACAAACCTTCGGAATATGTTCTGAAATACAGGGAAAGGAAAAAATGATGTCAAATAATAATATCGGTATAGATTTAGGAACTTCAAATATAGTAATAAGTATGGGTAATAAGGGCGTTGTACTGAATGAACCGTCGGTCATAGCTTATAACACACGTACGGAAAGAGTGCTTGCGGTCGGAAAAGATGCTTACGAAATGATTGGCAGAAATCCGGATTATATATATGTCGCACGTCCTGTTACCGACGGCGTTATATCAGATGATGACCTTGCGAAAAGTATGCTGAGAGAATTTATCCTGAAAATTTCCGGACACCAGTTAATAAAACCACGTATCATAATATGCGTTCCGGCGTTTGTGACGGATATAGAAAGCCGAGCGGTAGTAGATGCGGCGAGAGTTGCCGGAGCTCGTCAGGTTTATCTGATACAAGAACCAGTAGCCGCTATGATAGGGGCGGAAGTCGACATCACAAAGGCAAGAGGACGTATGATAGTAGACATAGGCGGAGGTACTACCGATATAGCGATAGTATCCATGAACGGCGTTGTATCGTCTCATACGATAAAGACCGCCGGTAATTCTATAGACCGTTCGATAATACGGTATATGCAGAACCGGTATAAACTGCTTATCGGTGAGCGTACAGCGGAGAAAGTAAAAATAGGTCTGTGTAATCTTTATGACCCGTCAGATGATGTGCGGTTTATCGTAAAGGGAAGAAGTCTGATAAAAGGTTTGCCGTCACAGGTACTGTTAAGCGAGACCGAACTTTTCAAGGCGGTGGAAGATGATACGTTTTCAATAATGGAAGCTATCCGGAAAGTACTTGAAGATTCACCGCCGGAACTTGTCGGCGATATTTACGATAACGGGTTATTACTCACCGGTGGAGGTGCGTTACTTGGTGGATTATCATATCTGATAAACCGTACACTCGGCATAAAATGTACTGTTGCGAAGGATGCGATGAACTGTGCGGCAAAAGGTACGGCGTTAGCGTTCGGGAAAATGAAGCATCTTCTTGACGGTTTCGAGAATGCACCGGTTTATAAATATAATTAATAATTAAGAATTGGAGATGATTTTATGTCAGTGCCACTTGCGGACAGAATACGTCCGGAAAATCTGGACGACGTTGTAGGTCAGGAACATATACTTTCCGACGGTAAACCGTTAAGACGTATCATAGAAAGCGGAAAAATTCCTAACATGATTTTTTACGGAGTATCGGGAGCAGGTAAGACGACAATTGCAAGGATAATCGCCAATAACTGCGGTATGACTTTACACCGTCTGAACGCTACAACTGCAACTATTGCGGATGTGAAGGACGTGATTTCAAGTATAGGAAGTTTCGGAACGGAAAACGGTATACTTCTCTATCTCGACGAGATACAGTATTTCAACAAAAAACAACAACAGGTTTTACTTGAATATATCGAGAACGGCGATATAACACTGATTGCTTCCACAACGGAAAATCCATATTTTGCAGTATACAGTGCGATTATCAGCAGATGTACAGTATTTGAGTTCAGAGCGGTATCACCGGACAAAATAGTTCCGGCAGTACGCAGGGCATTTACAATATTATCACGTGAAAGCGATACGGAAACAGAGGTAAGCGATGACGTAATCAGGACTATCGCATATAACTGTAGCGGTGACGTACGGAAGGCTATAAATACGGTGGAACTCGCATACGTATGCGGTGAGCGTGTCGGTAATACCGTAAAGATAACGCCGGAATCCGTGGAGATTCTCGCACAGAAGAGTAATATGCGTTACGACCGTAACGGTGACCAGCATTTTGATATTTTATCAGCTTTTCACAAATCGGTACGGGGTTCAGACGAAAACGCCGCATTGCATTATGCCGGAAGACTTATAGAAAGTGGTGATATAACTTCATTGTGCCGAAGACTTTTATGTATCGCATCTGAGGACGTAGGGTTAGCGTATCCACAGGCAATAGTGATTACGAAAGCGTGCGTTGATTCTGCGTTGCAACTCGGACTTCCTGAGGCGAGACTTCCCATAGCACAGGCAATTATTTTACTTGCAACCGCTCCGAAGTCCAACAGTGCATACGAGGCTATCAATTCCGCACTCGAAGATGTCAGAAAATACGGTGCACCCGACTTTCCACGACATCTTCAGAACGTACATTTTGACGGAGCAGGTGCGGAAATTTACGGACAGAATTATTTATATCCTCATGACTTTCCGGATCATTACGTTAAACAACAGTATCTTCCGGACGTTATAAAAGACCACGTTTACTATAAGTTCGGCGACAATAAAACTGAACAGTCTGCTCTTCTTTACAGGGAAAAAATAACGCAACAACACAAAAAAACCCGTTAAAATGTCGGGTTTTGTTTGTTATTCAGTTGTGAGATTCTGGCACGTAAACGAATTTACCGGATAATAACATTAA
>JAIDCY010000035.1 GCA_029055625.1 Ruminococcus sp.
AATTTATGGTGTACCTTTTAAATCAAAATTATTTAACTCTGAAAAAAAAGGTTTTCCAATAATAAGAATAAGAGATTTAAAAGAACAGGAATTTAAAACATATACTACTGAAAAACTTAAAAAAGGATATTTAATTAAAAATGGTGATATTGTTGTTGGTATGGACGGCGAATTTAAACCGTACATATGGGGAAGAGGTCAGGCATGGTTGAATCAAAGATTATGTGTATTTGAAAATTTACGCACTAAAGGAAGTATGTTTTTATATTTTACAATAAAGCCATTATTAAACATAGTAGAAAAAACGGAACTTGCAACTACAGTTATTCATATTGGAAAGAAAGATTTTGATAATTTTGAATTAAATTTACCTGGTAATGATATTCTTGATAAATTTGATACTATTACATATCCGATATATCAGAAAATAATAAATAATCAAATGGAAAATCAGCGACTTTCCGCCCTGCGTGATGCCCTGCTCCCCGAACTTATGAACGGTAAAATAGATATAAAGGAAGTGTAGAAAATGCGGATAGTAACACCTGCACAGATGCGGATTATAGAAGAAAAATCGGAAGAATACGGAGTACCGAAAAGTAAGCTGATGGTCACGGCAGGCTATAAACTCGCACGGCTGATAGATTATCATTGCAGAGGAAATCAGAATAAAAAGATAGTATTTATTGCCGGAGCAGGAAATAATGCCGGTGACTGTTTCGTATCTGCGGAACTGCTTGCGGAGATAGGTTATAAGAATATATCCGTACTTATGGTCTGCGGTATGCCGAAAACGGAGCTTGCAAAGGATATGTACAACGACATAAAAGAATGCGTGAATGTAACGAACGATTATAAGAAGTGTCTTCCGGATGCGGATATAATTATAGACGGCGTATTCGGTACGGGATTCCGAGGGGAATTAAATAAGAGTATAGCGGATATATTCAGAGTGAACACGAAAGCGTACAGAATAGCGGTAGATGTACCGTCAGGTGTGAACAGTCTGAAAGGTACGGTATCAGACGGAGCATTCAAGGCAGATGAGACGCTGACATTCGGATTTATAAAAATCGGCATGACACAGTATCCTGCAAGGGATTATTGCGGAACAATTCGGGTAGTGGATATAGGGATTCCGGAAAAAGCGGAGAGGTTACCGAGGGCGAGAAAGTACGCATTGATAGACCGTAAGGAGTTAAAGAATTTCCCACCGGAACGGAAAAGTACCGCACATAAAGGGACGTTCGGGAAAGTACTGATAATCGCCGGAAGTAATACAATGCGAGGTGCTGCATATTTTGCGGTATCGGGAGCGTTAAGGAGTGGTGCGGGACTGGTACAGCTTGCGACTACCGGAAAATGTATACATACGGTATCTGTACTTGCACCGGAAGCGACATTTATAGAAGTACCGGATAACGTAGGGTATATGCACTATAGCCCTGACGTAATAGACCTTAAGAAGTACGACGCAGTAGTAATCGGGTGTGGTATGGGACTTACTTCAGAGACGGTAAAATTGACGAAATATGTCGTTGAAAATTCAGAAGTTCCTGTAATTATTGATGCTGACGGCATAAACTGTATAGCGTCGGACATAGATATTTTACTAAGGAGAAGGTCAGATATAATATTGACCCCACACGTCGGCGAGATGGCAAGACTTATGAAAATTACGGTAAAAGATGTATCAGATAACAGATTAAGGACGGTGGAAAAATTTGTATCGAAATATAAGGGCGTAACGTTGGTACTTAAAGGAGCAGGGACGATAATTGCCGACAGGGGGCGTATGGCGATAAATCCTACAGGCAACGCCGGAATGAGCAGGGGAGGTAGTGGAGATATATTAGCAGGGATAATAGGTTCTGTAGTCGGACAGGGATATAAAGCATTTGAGGCATCATGTGCCGGAGTGTATCTGCATGGACTCGCCGGAGATATAACCGCCAGAAAATACACACAGGAAGCTATGTTGCCAAGGGATATATTAAACTGTCTGTCGGAAACGTTCAGGAGAATAAAGTAAACGGAAGAAAAATTCAGGCGATTTTTTTTATGACCGCTCAGAAGTAAAAAGTCTTAAAAAATACATAGATAGGAGAAAAAAGTATTATGAAAAGACTTGTATCAATGGTGGTTATGATTGTAACGGTGGTAATGTTCGTAGGGTGTACGTCACCGATAAAGCCGGAGACTTCACGGAAAAACGGTCTGAAAAGTGCGTTTGAATCAAAAGTTAATATCAGTATTGATAAGCTGAACGCAGAAGGTATAGTAAAGCGTTTTGGTGAGGGAGTATGGGACGTTGAATTTTCCGAACCAAATACGTTAAGCGGAGTTAAACTGGCATTTGACGGCGGAGTAGTAACGGCGTCATATAAGGGGCTTGATTTTTCCGTGCCACAGTCAGCAATGCCTGTCAAGGCGATGATGATGAATCTGATAGAAGCGGTAGATACTAACGCACGACTTGAGGAATTAAAAGGAAGTGAAAAAGATAATGTACTTGAAGTAACCGGCAGTCTTGACGGTGGGGATTACGTAATATCGGTAGGCAAGGACGGCAGACTTGTATCTTTCGATATGGAAAACAATAAATTAAAGATGATATTTTCCGATATGAAAGAAATGTTATCGTCAACACCGGAAACTACATCTGATACCACTGCAACCACTACTACTGAACCTGTTACGGAAACGGTAACGGAATCTGAAACTGAACCGGAATCTGAAGCAACACAGGCGGAAGACGTTTTCATAACTCCGGAAGAAAACGCAGAAGAAGTAATAGAATTTCCTGAAAGTGCAGAGGAAACTTTTGATATAATCGGAGACGATACAATAGATTTTGCGGAAGAATATTAATCACAGGCGGGGGTAAAACTCCGCTTTTTTTATGTTTACATTTATGTCAGAAAGTGTTATACTAATAATAAATAAGTATAAAAGAGGTGATTTTTTTGTTTGCAAAGATTTCAAGTGTCGGACTGATAGGGATAAACGCATTTCAGGTAGAAGTTGAGGCACATATAAGGCGTGGAAGTCCTTACTTTGAGATAGTCGGATTACCGGATACCGCTATAAAAGAAAGCAGGGAGCGGATAAGGTCATCATTATATGTATGTGATATGAAATTTCCGGTAGCGATAGTAACGGTAAATCTTGCACCGGCGAATACAAAAAAGAGTGGTTCAGTATACGACATGGCAATATTTATGGCGATAGTCAGTGCGGGAAATCTTGTAGATACCGTACCGCCGGACTGTGCGTTTATAGGGGAGCTTTCACTTAATGGTGACGTAAGGTCACTTGATGGTATACTGCCGATGGTAATGCTTGCGAAGGAAAAAAATATAAAATCAATATTTGTACCGTATGAAAACGCAAGGGAGGCTTCCGTAATAGAGGGGATAGAAGTATATGCGGTAGAGAACGTAAAACAGCTGATAGACCACTTCCGGAGTGAGAAGTTGTTACAACCAAGTAAGCATTATATACCGTCATTTGACGCATACGGTGAGCAGGCGGATTTTTCCGAGGTAATGGGACAGCATACTGCTAAAAAGGCTCTTGAAATATCTGCGTCCGGCGGACATAATGCGTTACTGATAGGAAATCCGGGCTGTGGTAAAAGTATGCTCGCAAAACGTATGCCTTCGATACTTCCACCGCTTGATTTCAAAGAAGCTCTTGAAACGACAAAAATTCATTCAATATTAGGATTAGTCACAGCGGAAATGCCAATAATAACTAAAAGACCGTTCCGTTCACCACATCATACCATATCGGCAGTGGGAATAGTCGGAGGCGGAAAAGTACCACGTCCGGGGGAAATATCGATAGCACATAACGGCGTTTTGTTTTTCGACGAAATGGCGGAGTTCAGCAGGCATAAACTGGAAATGTTACGTCAGCCACTGGAAGACGGTGTAGTAAATATTTCCCGTGTGAACGGCAGTTATACTTATCCGTGCGACATAATTTTTATAGGTGCGATGAATCCTTGCCCGTGCGGATATTATGGAAGTACACGGAATAAATGTCAGTGTACCCGTAAACAGATTGAAACATACCGGGCAAAGATTTCAGGACCTCTTATAGACCGTATAGATTTACACGTTGAAGTTGCACCGCTTGAATTCAGTGAAATAACGTCATCTGCAAAAGGTGAGACTTCAGCGGATATACGGCAGAGAGTAATCACAGCACGCCAGATACAGAAAGAACGTTTTAAAGATACGTCAGTAAAATGTAATGCTCTGATGTCGAAAAGGGAGATAAACGAATATTGTATGATAGACAGCGAATCACAGAATTATCTTGAAAAGGTTTTCAATGTAATGGGACTGAGTGCGAGAGGTTATGACAGTATACTTAAAGTTTCACGGACTGTCGCCGACCTCGACGAGAGCAGGGATATACAGAAAAAACATATCGCAACAGCCGTACGTTACAGAGGACTTGACCGGAAACTGTTGTAAAATAAATAAAAAGAAAAGGAGAATGCAATGAAATCGGCTTTTAAAAATCTTTCCGATAATAAACATAGTATTGATATAGGATTGCTTTTGGCGGTTACTATATGTGCCGTGATAAGTACATTATTGATTTACTCAATCTGTAAAAGCGGTATAAGCGAGAGCGAGGGAGTAGGTGACAGTTACTGGCGGACGCAGTTATTTTCTATGATACTCGGTATCGGTACGGCTATAATGCTTTCATTTATCGATTACCGGAAACTTGTAAAGATGTGGTTTATATATGCACCGGTAGCACTTCTGCTTGTGGGACTTACATTTACATCGCTGGGTTATCAGCGTGAGGGTGCGGACGATAAGGCGTGGTTAATGATAGGTTCGTTTATGTTTCAGCCTTCCGAAATATTGAAAATAGCCTTTATACTGACTTTTTCTTATCATCTTTCTTATGATGAGGAAAATATGAACAAGATACTTCATATGCTTCTGCTGTGTATTCATGCCGGAATACCGGTTGCTATAGTAGCGTTGCAGGGAGATTACGGAACGGCTATAGTATTTGCGGTAATGTTCGCATTCATGATATGTTCCGCACGTATTGCATGGCAGTATCTTGTATTAGCACCGTTTGCAGTTGCCGGAGGTCTTGCAGGTATGTGGTTTTTCGCACTGAGTGAATTTCATAAGAAAAGAATACTGATACTTTTTCACCCTGGAACAGACCCCGATTATATAGAGTATCAGCAGGATTTAGGTATTTCAGCGTTACAGTCCGGCGGAGTTTTCGGAAAGGGATTGTTTGCGGATTCTGATGATTATATATACGTACCGGAAATTCATAATGATTTTATATTCACGTTTGCCGGTCAGGTTTTCGGATTTGTCGGGGCTGTGGGAATACTGATAATACTTGCTTATGTGTGTCTCAAGATATTTGCGGATAGTCGGATAGCCCGTGACCGCCTCGGACGTTTTATATGTGTGGGAGCTTTCGGCATGATATTCGCCCATTGCGTAATGAATATAGGCATGGTACTGAAAACCGCACCGGTAATAGGTGTACCGTTACCGTTCATGAGTGCCGGAGGTACGGCGATGGTAAGTATGTATGCAGTAATAGGGATAGTATTAAGTACGTACAGTCACAGGGCGATTACGTATAACGTATTTTACGATGATTAATATATTATATAAAAAGACCCTCCGTTATAAATGGAGGGTCATAATATTATCATGTAAGGGAGTTAAGAATTTCGGAAGTAGTCGGGAGGTCATCAGGAGTAAGGAGTTCAACATTAATCATCTGTATTGCGAGGGCATCCATAGGTGTGAGACCGCTTCCCTTATCAACTACGTCAGCAAGTTCCATAGCTTCTTCTGAAAGTTTATACTTTTCTTCATTCGGATTTGCGATAGACTGCATAATAAGTACGGCATCTGCGAGACTAATATTACCGTCACCGTTTGCGTCGCCTGCAACTCCGGAAGTGGAAGGTTTCTGAGTTGTATTTTCAGACGGTTTTTCAATTTTTATGTATCCGTTTTCTATGCCCTGGGTAAATAACCACGCCTGCATAAGCTGACCGTTTTTGTCGTTAGCCTTGTTGGTGAAACAATCAGCTTCGTCTTCGATACCCATATATTCAATATTTATCGGGAAAGTTTCCCCACCCTTAATATCGCTTGAGACCGGGAGTTTGAAGTTTACCGTATACATAATGCCATCTTTACCGTCATTACCGTTACCGGATGTGGAAAGGAATAAATTTGAATCATAATCCATTTTGATAGAGTAGGCGAGTTTTTCGATTGCTTTTCCGATTGACATATCTATTTTATTGGTGCTCGTATCGATAATTAGTTTTGTATCGTATTCACTCGGATAATTGTTTAAGTGGAAAGCGGTTGAAGAGTAAGCCTTATCCGCACCGGATACCGTTATATTTACCGGAACTGTTCCACCATTTTTACAGATTTCTAATGCCTCCTCGTATGAGAGTACCACCTTGTCTACCGATATTACAGGCTTATACTTTGAGGCGGAAATTTCTTTATCTGTAAAACCGTTATTTGCGTTGTTTCCGACCGGTTTTGTAGTAGTGGTTGTGGTGGTAGTAGGTTTCGTATCTGAACCTTTTGTAGTATTAGTGGTAGTGGTAGTTACAGTAGAATCGCCCTCACCAAGAGAGATAAATGTTTTCTTTGTATTCTTTGCGTACTTCTGAGCAGGTGAACCCTCATAACCGTAAACTTTTTTAGCAGATACTTCATATTCCGCATTTTTTATTTCAGCTGACGGATTATTTATTATTATTTCCTCTAAATTGTTGCACATAGCGAGACTGTAACAGTTTACGCTTTTTATGTCCTTACCTATAACCGCTTTTTTCACGGAATCACTCAGTGAGAATAAAGAAAGCTGTTCGGGCATATCACCAGTACCGTTTACAGTAAGCGTGCCGTCTTTGTCGACACTCCAGTTTACATCATTTGATACTTCAACGTCATCTGCGAAAATCTGCACCCAGTAGTAAGCACCGTCCTGTTCCGCTACACCGATACCTGTACTTGTATAGTCTTTGTTCAGTATGTTCGCACGGTGACCTTCAGAATCCATCCATTCGGCAACGGCATCTTCTGCGGGGGTTTCTTCGGAATATCCCATTGATATATTTTCCGAGAATTTCGTAACAGATATGCTATTTTCAATTAATACAGTATAACTGTCGCTTCCGTCGGGTCTTTTGACTGAAAAAGATTCGATAATCTCGTTAGCACGTACAGATGCCGAACTGTTAAGAGCGGAATTTGTAGTAAATGCAGGAAGTCCTTGTTTTGTACGTTCCTTGTTAATCAGTTCCAGAGCCTGCTTGCTGTATTCGGCGAAGTTATCATCTGCGGTTACAGATACGGAATAGTCTTCAACTGCTGATACGTTGCGGATTGTTGCATCTGTAAAACTTCCCATTGATACACAAATAGAAAGAGCAGACAGATAAGCTATCATTTTTCTGAAATTTTTCATAGAAAAACCTCCTTGATAATATTTACGATACTATTATATCACAGACACTGTTTCATGTCAACGGATAAAATAAAAAAATCCGCCGTACTGCTGTACAACGGATTCTTTAAATATTTTATCCTATTATTTTATTGAGTTCTTCAGAAGTTATCGGTAAATCTTCCGGACTTAAAAGTTCAATCTGTATAACCTGTATTGCGAGAGCGTCCATATTGGTTATACCGTCGCCCTTGTTTACTACGTCGGCATTTTCAGCACCTTGTTCAGTAAGTTTGTACTTTTCTTCATCCGGATTTGCCAGCGATTGCATAATAAGTACGGCATCAGCGAGACTTAATTCACCGTCAACGTTGGCATCGCCTTTAACAGTTTCATCCGGAGCAGGTTTAGTAGTACCTGTGGCGGTAGTAGTTGTAGTGGTATCTGTACCGGTAGTTTTGCCTGTAGTTGTAGTAGTTTTCGGCGTATCGTCATCATCACCGGCGAAAGAATAGAGATTTTCCGGCAGTTGTTCGAGGTTTATACAGTAATCGCTTGATATAAGTTCCTTTACAGTTTCCGGATTATTATAATTATCACCTGAAATAAAGTTATCCTGACCGTTATCATACCATGTACAGAAATAAAGCCATGTAGCTTTTTCGACGGTCATATTCGCAAGGCTCGGAATCGTACTGTTTTCCATTACAGCAGCCATTTTATTATTTTTTACGTAGTTTACAAGTGACCAGTAAACATTACTGTTACAATCTTCATTAGGTCCGCTTGTGAGACCGTCGTGACGGTTATAGACTGTATCATACTTATCGAATCCTACTATATCAACATAATCGTCACCGACATACCATTCCGCTGATTCGTCAGACCATGCGTAAAGATTCTGAAGCCATATGATATTATGTAAACCATACTCACCGGTCAGCTTATTATAAAGATACTTCCATAACTCTTTATAATCCTTTGCACCGTCCTGTGCCCACCAGAACCATGCTCCTGAACCGTCGACACCACCATTACCTTCTGCTTCATGGAAAGGTCTGAACATTATCGGTACATTATTTTCCTGAAGTTTCAGTAACTGTTCCGCTAAGTCTTCAATGGCGAGGTTCAGATAATCATTTTCTTTTGTACCTTCTTTTACGGCGTTTGCAATCTTGAATTGCGGATTGTTTTTATACGAACACTGAGACCAGTCAACAGCTTCACCCAGTTCGTAATTCTCAAAATCCGTCGGCAGATTGATATGCCAGCTTGCCGTAATAATACCGTTTCTGTTCTTTACCCAGTCTATGGCACGTTCTGTTGAACCGTCATCCCAACCGTAAAGCGGATTGTAGTTCATTAAGTCTAAACCTCTTATCGCCGGATAGTAACCCGCTGTTTCCTTGAGATAGTCAAATTCCTGGTCATAGTCATCGTATTTATAACTGCGGTTTTGTTCGTCATAGGTGTAGGTTCTCTTGTCGTCGGAACAGTGCCAGTAGAATTTGTTTCCGTCTTTATCAACGGCTTCGCTGTCCCTGTCTATTACATACTCGTTACCTTTACCGTCAACGCACTTGTCTGAACCGGCATCATAACGTATATCAGTAGAAACACTATGACCTCCTCCGTAAATTTCCTGCTGTCCGGAAAGTATACCCTTTCCGTAAACACTATGCAGATACTTCATAAGGGATTTTGTTTCAGGTGTAGCTTCAGGGTCACACGGTACGTCTACCGCCTTTGTAACGTCAGGGAAAACAGCGTCGGAAACTGTAACGGTATCTATAGCCATATAGCCGTACTTGTTCAGGAACGATATTTCATTTTCACCGGCTTTAAGACGTACAACGCCGAAATCAATATCTGTCCATTTATTGTAATAAGGTACGGTTTTTGAGTACTCAACGCCATTTATAGCGATAGTCTGTAAACGTCCCTCTTCGCTGAGAATCTGAGCACCTCTTACGGTAACCTGATACATACCGTCTTCCGGAACGGTAACCTTGAAAGTCAACGCATCACTTGTAAGATATGCAAAACCTTCACCGCTGTAATCAGGCATCTGATTTTCATAAATTGAAGTCCAGAGAGTTGCACCGTCAAGGTCTTCGCCCTCTATGGTGTACGGGAATTTTGTTACTTCTGTAGCGGTATCCTTTTCAGCGTATGCCGGAATTATCGACATCATAGATACTGCCGATACCGTCAGTGCGGATACAAGCGACAGTGCTTTTTTGATATTATTCTTCATATCTGATTTACTCCTTTATATAAAAAATTTTCTGCTGAGTATATTATAATACTTTTTTTACAGTTTGTCAAGAATTTTTTATAAAAAAATACGGATTCCGTACAGATATACGGAACCCATATATTTTTTACTGATATGCGAGAATATTTATAATTCCCTGATAAAGATATGACGATTCACTTGAAAAATTGAATCCATAATCGCTCGGGTTCTGCATCTGCATTACTACTATGTATGAACCGTTATTACTGTAATTATCGTAATTATCGTATATCGGACATTCTGCGGAATTATCATATATGTTTTTCATACAGCCTGTTATGTAAAGTATATCGTCGCCACCGGTTTCTGCTGTACCGGTTTTAGCGTAAAATTCGTAGTTCGGACCTGTATATATTCCTAAATCTGAACCTACTGCGTACATACCGTCAAGAATACCCTGTCGGCAGTTTTCCGGTATTGATGCTATTACGTCGTAAGGTTGCGAACCGTCCGCAAGTACCGCCTGTGCACCGCTTGAATCTACTATATTCTGTAACATGAAAGGTCTTACCATATCGCCGAAAATAGCTTCACGGCATAACGTCGCAAGGAACATCGGACAGGTACGCACATACGCCTGACCGAATGCACTTCTTCTTAAATCATCCATACACGTTATATCCATACTACTGGAAATATTCCCGAAATCACACTCTATATCATAACCGTTGCCGAAGTGGAACATCTGCGAAAGTTCGTTCCTTACTATATCCTCACCGAGCTGGTCAAAAACTTTAGCAAAGAATATGTTACTTGAATTTCTGAAAGCGGAAAACAAATCCCTTTCCATAGGATAATTATAATTCTTATCGTGATCCCAGTCGACTATTACGCCCTCGTCAGAATACCATGTACCCTCATCATACAGTGAGCGTATATCGTACTTATCCGCAATTATTTCTGTCATAATCTTGAAACATGACCCCGGAGCTTGTTTGGCGAGTGCCTTATTCTCCAATGCTCCGTAACCGACCACGTTCATATAATCGGGATTTGTATAATATTCCACAGGGTCAAACGACGGATAGGAAACTTCCGCCATTAATGAACCGTCCGTACGCATTACTACCACTGAACCTATTATATTTGATTGTTCCATATAATCATATATCTGATTCTGTACGTCTGCATCTATTGTTAGTTTTACCGATTTTCCTAATCTTTTTGACGCTGAACTTGAATACGGGTCTTCTGCACTCAGAATATCATCAAAAGCCGTTTCGACTCCTCCCGACGCTTCATTGAGTATGTTACCTAATGCCGTTCCGTATTTTTCGGCGTACTGACGTTTTCCGTTTGAACCGCTTTTCACTAATGTTACACCATTAGTATCGTATATGTTACCTCTTTCCGTATGCGAAACGTTTATAACCGGTACGGTAGTAGTTGTAAAGGATAGAGTGGTGTATAAGTTTTCCATTTCTTCAGTACTGGTTGTAGTAGTAGTCGAACTGGTAGTTGTAGTTGTGGTAGTGGTTGTGACAAGTTCTATAGCTTCAACTTCGTTTCTTGGTTGTTCACGGTTATTTTCTGCTATGGCTATATCAGCACCTGCCGTATTCATAAAAGAGCCTTCCTGTGGGTTCATTGTGACAGGTGGTGGAAGTGTTGTAACAGGTTCTGTTTGTTCCGGATTTTTGGCAGTAGGTTCTGAACCACATGAAACTACTGTCATCATACCGGCAAGGATAAGGGAAATAAAATATTTTTTTCTTGATTTCATAATAAAAGTACCGCCTCTTTTGTCGTCTTGATAAAGTTAATTTGTTCTAACATTAATTATACTCTTTTTTCCTGATTTAGTCAATAGTATTTTGTTAAAATTCAGTGAACACATTTTTTTATATATTATATTCACCTGCTCCGGAGTTGATTTGTAACAGGAAATATTTTTTGTGTTTCAGTGCATAACACACTTCTCACATGGAGTAAGACCGGCTGATTCTGCTTCTTTAAGTGTTACCGCATAATACGTACCGTTACCACAGGGATTTTCATTATGATATTTTTTACCTGTTTTTGTTCTGTAGACTATTTTATTCTCATTTATAATTATAGTAGTAGTGGTAGTTGGCGTTGTGGTGGTGGTAGTAGTTGTAGTCGTCGTTGTAGTGGTAGTAGTAGTAGTAGTAGTTGTTGTTGTGAAAACTTCGCTTTCTATATACGACATACTGGCGTAACCATAATAAGTTTTACCATTATTTTCGTAACTTACGTATGCCCAGCTGTTGTTATGACCATATATATTTATTACTGAATTTATCGGCATTTCAGTTATTATACCCGATTCCGTCGTTGGTCTCTCACGGAGTTTAAGATTTACATTACCTGTATTTACTACCGTACCTTTTTCCGGATAGTAATTTTCATTGAATACGAAATCTTCGCCTGCATCTGTAATATTAAAGTAAGTATATGGTTCACTGTAGATAATCCTGTTAAGTCCGGACATATTAGCCCAGTGATAACCCTTTAATTCCGTACCTGTATCCGTATCCGTTCCGACTGTTTCTTCCGATACTGTTTCACCGTCGAAAGATATTCTGTAAATATTGGTCTCTTCTCCGTTACTATGTATTCTGTAAAGTGTACCGTCCTTTTCGGTGAGCGTACTGTTACCGGCTTCAACATCTCCGGCGAAAATCATTTCATCATCATTCATACTGTATACGGAATAATTATGTTCTTCAGATATACCCATTTCCGTTAACAGTTCGTATATACCGTCACCGTCTATGTCGTATATGTAATATGCGTGATGTGTCATTGTATCGTCGATAGTACCTGCAAGCAACTGTACAGATTCCACATATGACGAGTAATCCGGAGTTGTTGTAGCCGTAGTAGTTGTAGTAGTGGTGGTATCGTATGTATCAGTAGTTGCTGTTGTGGTAGTGGTGGCAGTAGATGTTGTTGTTTCTGTATCAGTAACGGGATTATCTTCCATTACCTCTTCCCACGACGGATTACCACTTGTAGAGGCTATGGCATAGTACGTAAGTATAAGTGAACCGTCAACAGCATCTATCATACCGTCATTGTTTACGTCGGCGTATATTTTCTGCTTATCGGTCATGGTACTTTTTCCGTCCGTCGACATTGTGGCATACTCTATAAGAACCAGTGAGGAATCCACCGCATCTATAAAGCCGTCACCGTTGACATCACCGGTCACAGATTTACCATAATGTATTGTGATATTTTTTTCCGTATCAGTTTCAGAAGATAAAGTCCAGTCTGTAGGGGAAAATTTATCATCTACAGAAAAGTTATAAACCATTTCCCTGAAACTGTCCGGATTATCATTGACATCCGGCACGTTGAAAGTATCGGTATACGTTACGGCGTTTCCGGAAATGTCTTTCATTGTGACGTTTAATGTATAGTCTCTGTAATCGTTTTCCGTAGTATCTCGTCCCTCAATCTGCATTGTACCTGATGTCTTGTTATCGACAGTCTTTATATAGTACGGTTGGTCTGTCACCTCCGGCGATGTAAAAGTTATAGTTACTTCCGCTGATGTATTTTCCGGTATGTTTACTGTCACGCTACCGTTGACGTCGTTTTTATTGAAATCGCTGTAAACCATGTCGTCGGCGTATACATTCAGCGATACCGAAAATATTGTAGATACCGATAATGTCAACGCCGAAATATATGATACCATTTTTTGTGTTTTCATAAAAAAAATCCTTTCTACTGTGACGATACTGCTGTACCGTTTTCATTTATGGAAATAACTGTTATATTTTTCGTATTAGTACTGTTTTCCACCGGTACGTACAGTGAAAAACCGTTATCACTGGATTCTCCGGAACGTGACAGTAACTGGTCTTCAAATGCATTGAATGCCCTGTAGGTAATGCCGTTTATCGTGACAAATATTCCGACGTTATCAGATATGAAAAATTCGTCACCGAGTTCGCCGAAAATATGTATATAATTTCCGGATTCTTCCTGATTTATCGTTATATCCTGACAGACTTTCAGATTTTTTATGTCAAGACTGTTCACTACCGGAGCAGGCATTACGGGTGCGTATTTCTGTAAATCCGGTATATTTCTTTCTACTATCTCTATTATCAGCGTATCAGCATTTTCACCGCCTATATTATCGAGCCTGTACGGTACTATACGTGAAAATTCAGCCTTACCGAAACATTCCGCCATAAATGGTAGTATCGCCTCACCGTATGAATCACGATACATCAGAAGATTTCCGGTTTTTCCGTCGCATGATGTCTTTATTGACATATCATCAAGACCCCTGAAACGTCCGGAATAGTCATAATTATACTCGTAATCGCTGTAAACCTGTGTATCATCAGCCTTTGCAGTCGGATAAATCATTTCCGCTAAATCGCCTTTACGGTCATTACGGACAGTCCAGTTACCTTCCGGACAGCTTTCTTTCCCTAACATATTCATTATCGCCTTATGTCCGGTATACGCTCCGAGATTATTCCAGTGCGTATCTTCTTTATGATACAGCGGTATATTTGATTCCGTACTGAGTATTACTTCCTTCATATCGCAGAACGGGAAATTTTCCCCGAAAGTTCCGGAAAGTCTTTCGTAATTGCCTGTATCGTCCGCCGGTACGTATCGTGTGGGCATATACTCCGGATATACTGAATTTTTGTTCGGAGCTATTGTAAATACGAATTTTACATTATTTTCGTTGCAGTAATCGTTTATGATTTCAAGATTGTTTTTTATGTTATTGATGCCTCTTGCGGAAAGAGTTTCTATATTCAGGAAATCGTTCAGAGTATCGCCGTAATATAACCAGCCGTCCTTACCGGTTATTACGTCGTCATCCGGAGATGTACGGAATAATCCCGATTTTATATAACCGTCTGCCGTTACGAGTTGCGGACGGAGTGCGAAATGTTCTGAAAAATAAGTTTCAAACTCCGAAAAAAAACCGGTATTAAATCTGCCGTCCTCGGTCTTTATCTTCGGGATTTCCGAAAGCTTACGTTTTTCGGTGGTACTGTCTGTACTGATAAACGGCATAAGTACGGACGGTATCAGACATATTCCGACGAATACGCAGGAGTACATTATATATAGAATGTTCTTCTTCATTTAAACCTCCGTTCAGAATCTGAAATATATAAACGGATTATATGATGCCGACGAAAGCGTAAGTATACACAGTATCAGCATTATAAGCGATACTATATAAGAACTTACTTCTCCGGCTGTTACCAGTTTTTCAGATTTTGTCCTGCTCCGGATTATCTGCCATACCGGTACGCTGAATATACAAGCAAGTAATGCCATTATTAAGTACATAGGAGTGAACTGCATCATGAAAAGCGATTTATTTTCCGGTGTACTATCCGAAAAACTGAACATTTTCCCGATATATACGCAGGCTGTGGAAATATTGTCGGCACGGAAAAATACAAATGCTGTCAGGGTAACAAGTAAAGTATAGATATGCCTGAACGGTCTGAACCACTTTTCCGTATTTATTATCTTATAAGATTCTGTCATCATGAATATACCGTTAATAAGTCCCCATACTATGAAATTTAAACTCGCACCGTGCCACAATCCCGTACAGAAAAATACAAACAGTTTGTTTAATGCGGTACGTACTTTACCTTTTCTGTTACCACCAAGCGGTATATACAGGTACTCTTTAAACCATGTCGATACGGATATATGCCAACGCCTCCAGAATTCCTGCATACTTCCGGAGATATACGGATAATTGAAATTCTCGTTGAAATCAAATCCGAACATTTTGCCTAATCCTATAGCCATATCACTGTATCCGCTGAAGTCAAAGTAAATCTGCATCATATACGAAAATGCCCCTAACCATGCAAGCGGTGCGGATATGCTTTCCGTATCAAGTCCGTATACAAAGTCGGCAGTAATCGCCATGGTATTTGCTATCAGTAACTTCTTTGAAAGTCCTGTTATGAACCGTCGTATACCCTGTGCGGTTTTTTCCGGAGTAGTTTGTCTGTTGTCAATCTGTCCGGCGAAGTCGTAGTATTTTACGATAGGTCCGGCGACGAGTTGTGGGAAAAAGGTTATGTATAATGCGAGTTTATACGGATTTTTCTGTATGTATTCCGGATTCTTATACGCATCTATTACGTATGACATCGCCTGAAATGTATAAAAACTTATCCCTATTGGTAACGCTATATCCGGTATACTCATACTCAGAAACGGTAATCTGTCGAGCATTTCCGCACCAAATCCGGCGTACTTGAAAATCCCGAGCATGAGCAGGTTAGCAGTTATACTTACTGTCAGGAAAATTTTTCTGTATCTGTTTTTTTCGTTCATGGCGATTCCGAAAACATAATTTATAACTATCGATATAATCATTAATAATACCGCTTTCGGTTCACCGTAAGCATAGAACATCAGGCTGAATACAAGCAGAAGTACGTTTTTTGCCGTAATCGTCGGTATAATCCGATAAAGAATGTATACCGACGTAAGAAATATAAATAAAAATACTGGACTACTGAAAACCAATTCCTGACCTCCTATTATACGGGAGCATAGAAGAATATTGATTTTACAGTATTGTCTTCATTGTATTCTATATCCATTTCGTTATTACCTGTATAGTATACCGTCATATTACCGCTTGTCTCACCTGTACCGTATGCCGTTTCAACTTCCGCACGTGTACAGCCTGTTTTTATATTATGGTCTGTAACAAATCTGTCGCCGGTTATTTCTATACTGAAAATGTATTCTGTTGCACCGTCTATATAGCATTGTATCTCCAGTCCGTCGTACTGGTATATTTTTACATCATTTCCGTTACTCGTACAGCCGGGAGCTTCTCCGGAAAATGTGGGAGTACCAAGCATTGCGAGTAATCCCGAAGCATCATTGAGCAGGTTGTCTACTTTGAACTGGAAATCAAATGTATTATCTGCCGGACGTGTTGCGGTAGCAGTAGCAGGTTCGGGATTATCAGGCGGAAGAGTTATTGACGGTGGGTCGTAATTATTATCGTCATTATTGGAATTGTTGTCATTATTATTATCATTGTTGCTGTTATCATCGTTGTTGTTATTATCGTTGTCGTTACCTGAATTTTCGTCCGGTGCGGATGTATCACTTTCCGTAGTATTTTCAGCTGTTGTTTCGGCAGTAGTCGCCGGAGCTGTAGTTTCCGCCTTTACCGTTGTACTGGTTGAGGCAGTAGTTTCTGTAGCAGTGGTTAAAACGTCAGAATTTTCAGCAGATGTTGTAGTTTCAGAAGATGTTTCTTCAACGGAACTTGTTGTAGCGGTTTCCGTACCTGATACCGTTGAAGCGGTTGTTGCTGTAACCGTACCTGTACCTGTACCGGATACTGTTTCAGTAGTCTTTGCGGTAGTGGTAGCTTTTGTAGTTTTTTCCTTTTCGGTAGTATCTTCTATCTCTTCGGTAACTACTGTTTTTGTTGCCTCACCGTATGCGATACTTACAGAACTTTCGCTGTCCTCTTTTCCACACGATACAGCCGATAATGCCAGTATCAGAGCGGTTGTAATCAGTATTGCCTTATTGTTCATGATATTTTTTTCCCTTTCATTAAATTAATCATATGTCGGATAAACATAGTTTGAAAAAGTATAATTTTTCCCCTGTAAAAAGCTGAAACTTACCATATTAAAGCCGTTGCACGTATCAATACAGTACCATGTATCATTTACTAATACTTCATTCCAGTAATGTTCACCCGTCCCCGTACCTGTTCCGTGTACTACTCTTGACTGCCAGCCTGCCTGTTTCAGGAGCAGGTCAGTAACGGCGGCGAAATAGTAGCAGACTATAAAGCGGTTATTGAGTGCATAGTCTGCGAAATATGACCATCCGATAGCCTCAATCTGTGACTGCGATTTTGTTTCCTCCATATACTGATAACGGTTATGAGTTCTTACGAAATTATATATAGCTTCCGTACTTGTCCCGATAGATTCAATAATATCGTTCGCCTTTTTCTGTACTTCCGACAGCGGTTTTACTTTTCCGTCCTCACCGATTGTTTTTCCGTCTATCGTATCGTTTGTTACCATTATTCCATAATCATTGAAATAATATTCATCATTATCTATAGTCTGCCAGCCGAAAACCATTTCTCCTTTATCGTTAAAATAACATTGGTGTTCGTTTACGGTCTGCCAGCCGGTGAGTTTAATACCGTTTTCGTCAAAAAGATAAGTTCCGCTGTCTTCTACGGTGACAAGACCGGTTGCACGTGTACAGTCTTCATTGAAATAATACCATGTATTGTCTATATCATACCAGCCTGTAACGCATACACCGTCTTCACTACAATAATACACAGATTCGTCTTCAGATGTTACCCAGCCGGAAATACACATAGAACCGTCAGTATCTGAAAAGTAGTATTTATTACCGTCAATCTCGTTCAGACCTCTTGACATTATACCGTCTTCACCGAAATAATATGTATAGTCTTCTATATTCTGCCAGCCTGTAAGGATTTTGCCGTCTTCGCCTGAATAGTATGTACTGTCTCCGTCCTCAAAAAAACCGTCCGTAATCATATAACCGTCTTCATTATCAAAACAGTATATATCTTCATCAATTAATGTTTTACCTGTAGCAGGTTTTCCCTCACCGTCTATATAGTAAGTCTTTCCGTCGGATTCCGTGAAACCCTGTTCTGTGATTTCCTCGCCCTTATCTGACATAAGATGATTATTTTCTTCTTCATCCCTGAAAAATCCGGTAATTTTTCCCTGTTCGTCGTCTATGTAGAAATTTTTTTCACAGTAATTTATCCAGCCTGACAAAGTTTTTCCTGTTACGTGGTCATAGTAACGCCTCTGACCGTCTACAGTACGCCAGCCGGTTTTAAGAACGCCGTTAGCGGAAAAAATATATTTGTTATTATCTATTACCTGCTCACCTGTCAGATATTCGCCGTTCTCGTCATAATAGAAAATGCGTCCGTTATCGTCGGTGAACCATTCCGATTTTTTAGCATCTTCCGCCATTGCAGATATTGGCACTGTTGCCAGTGCGGTAATCATGACGGTAAGAGTACAGAATTTCAGTTTTTTATTTATTTTCATCTGGGTTACATTCCTTTCTCTTATTTTACAATTACAATGTATATATTCGCATAACCGCTTTACATACGGACAGTTATTTATCTGTATCAGTTTCTGATACCACTTCTTCCCGCATGAACTTAGTTTCGTCACATTCGCAAATCATAAAGGATACTGCTTTCTGACAGTCTGAAATAACACACTTCATATCATTACCGCCAAATTCACCATCACGTGTCCATGTAGCAGGTTCATCATCAAGACAGGTAAACGTTATCCTGTCGGTACGGAAAAATTTTATATAATCCCTGTCTATCTCCTCCGAGATGTTCAGCAGTGAACGGATTATCTCATTCAGCTGTACGAGATTTGCGGGTTTTTTTATCAGTACTACTTCAAATACGCCGTCATCAAGTTTGAAGTCGTTTATGGAAAGCATACCTGCTACAGATGCGGAGTTTGTAACCATACCGAACAGGAAATCATCTTCAATTACCGTATTTTCGTACTCTATCCGCATACGCTTTGAACGTATCGCCTTAATCTGCAGAAGACCGTTAAGTATGTAAGCCATATGACCTATAGCATTTTTTATACGCTGTGGGGTTTCATACGTTATATTGGTGAACGCTCCGAAAGCCGATATGTATGTAAAATAACTGTCGTTGAACCTGCCGACGTCACAGTATTTAGGTTTACCGTCTATAATCCACTTGACAGCATCCATAATATTTGTGGGGATGTCAAGGCTCTGGGCGAAATCGTTAGTTGAACCTGCCGGAATATATCCGATAGGAAGACGGTTTTCACTTTTCATGATACCCTGCATACATCTGCATAAAGTACCGTCGCCACCGGCACACACCAGTATATCAAAGTTATTTTCGCACGCATAGTACGCCGATTCCGAAGCGTCTTCACCGCTTTGTGTGGGGTGAACCGTTACCTCTCCGCCTATCTTTGTGAATTCGTTTATTATATTTCCCAGATTTTCGCTTATCAGTGCTTTTCCGGCTACAAGATTTACTATCATATAAATTTTTATCATAATTAAAAAAATCCTCCTGTATGAATATTATATAATGATTTCAGATTTTTTGCAATAGCACCGATTTAATTAAAACAAAAAAATATATAGAAAACTCTTGACTTTTTATTCCGGACGTGCTATAATATAAAAGCTGAATGAAACAGACACTGGGGTGTCGCCAAGCGGTAAGGCAACGGACTCTGACTCCGTCACTTCCGGGGTTCGAATCCCTGCACCCCAACCAAAAGTCTTTGCAGAAATGCAAAGACTTTTTTTATGCTATATTAGTAAAATTCAGTTGATTTATCAATGTGATTTGTTGATTTATACAATTTTTATTTTAATCTATTGCTTATTAAATAGTTTTTAATTGAAAAACATCATTTTTTCTATCTTTTATGAAGGGCTTGAGCTTTTAATATTATATTATGAGAATAGTATGATATATAAAAAAACTTTTTATAATGACAATATTTTAATTAATAAAGGTAAAAACGATACATATAATCCACCAACTTTTCCAAGTAGCAATTATAAAAACTGGATTGCTATACTTGATTTTAAATTATGCGTAGTGTGTCGTTCGCATCATGGAAAAATATATACTGAATCAGAAAATCCTATACCATATCCTCCAATACATCAAAATTGCAGATGTAAGATATATAAAATGAGAGCTGTTTTAGTTGGTAATGCTACAAAAGATGGTAAGAATGGTGCTGACTGGTATTTAAGATACTTCGGATTTCTTCCAAGCTATTATATTGATGAAATATGTCTTAAAAAATTAGGTTGGAAAAGTGGTGATAAACCTTCTAAATATGCTCCTGGAAAGATGTTCACAAAAGGAGTATATGATAATTTTGATAATCATTTACCTGTCAAACCAGGTCGTGTATGGCATGAAGCGGATATAAATTATACACCAGGAAAACGAAATAAACATAGAATACTTTGGTCTAATGATGGACTTATGTTTGTTACTTATGACCATTATAAAACTTTTTATGAAATTGTTTAAGGAGGAAACAATATGAAATTATCTGAAAAACCAATAATAATCACTCTTGATTTACATAATTGCAAATATGCGTATGATATTCATCAGAGAATAAGAGAAGCTTTTGATTTTCCTGATTGGTATGGGTGTAATTGGAGTGCTTTCTGGGATTTGTTAAATGAACCAAGAGAATATACTATAGTAGAAGTTACCGGATTATCTTCTCTTTCAAAGGAACTTTATGAATACAGCAAGAAGATAGTTGAATTGCTTGAAAAAAATAAGAAATATTATGAAACGTTCATGGAAATTCAGAATCAATGGGACAGACGATTTGATTACAAAGTAATTGACTGATTAAACAAAAAGAAGCAGACTTCCATAAAAAGAAATCTGCTTTTAAAAAAAGAAGTCGGAGAAGTAATAGGAATAACTTTTCTGATAATAATATATGCCGTATTTCCGGAGAATATACATCATGAACCAAAAATATTTTCAAGAATCGTCAGGACGGTATCGCCTAAGCTGTCGGACGTTATAATGTCATAGACTCTGTCGGGACGGTTAGTAATAATATTATCCACACCCATAGCCACCATATGCTGAATATCTGATTTTCTGTCGACTGTCCAGACGAATACACGCTTACCGTTCTGATGTGCCATGTTGACTATACTTGAATTTACGAATATATAGTTGAGACTTACCGCATCTATGTAACGGAGCTGAGAGAATGAAGTGGAAGTTGCAACATTGGCGATAAGACCGGTTTTTATTTTCGGGTTTATTTTCTTGACCGTCTTTAAAGCGGTGTAAGAAAACGACGTTATATAGCATGACCTTTCTATACCGTACTCCTCTATTACCTCTACCGTTTTTTCCGCCGTTTTTTTAACGTCGCCGTGATTTTTGATTTCTATATTCAGCAGTATATCATCGCCGACGGTATCGAGTACCTCCGAAAGCAGAGATATTTTAACATCGTCAAACCGTCCGTCATCGCTGAACCAACTGCCTGCCGAAAGTTTCTGTAATTCTTCGTAAGTCATTGTACTTAGTTCACCTGTTCCGTCGGTAGTACGTTCAATGGTTTTGTCGTGGAATACTACTAACTGTTCGTCAGCGGTAAGCTGTACATCAAGCTCTATGTAATCCGCCCCGATTTCTACCGCCTCTTCGAATGCTGGTAACGTATTTTCCGGTGCGACGGTCGAGTAACCACGGTGTGCGGTAATCTGTGTTTTCGTGAGGATTCCAACATTGAGATTCAGATTTCCGGTATATATCGCTTTTATGTACGTCGTATTGAGAAGTCCGGCGGAAATAATCAGAGTTGCCGTAATTATAATCCGTGTGGAAGTTTTCATATCAGTGTTTCTGAAATCGGGTATGATTATTTTTTCTGTTTCTTCAATATCGTAGAAAAAATGCTGAGTTATCCAGCACATAACAGCCGGTACTGACAGAAATGATGACAGTATACCGAAAATCTGACCGGCATATTTCAGTACTTTTAACGCCGTACGGAATGCTTTTACAGGTTCGGAAAAACCTTTCACGATAAACACTATCAGAAACGCCATACCGAACGTCACAACCGCACTGACCGCAAGCAGTGAGATACTCCAGAAAAGAAGTGATACAGCCATTCTGAACTTGTTTTTATACATAATCTGCTTACTTTTTTTTATGCAGTCACCGAATTTGTTATCAGTAAGTACGAGATAGTGCAGGCTGTAACTTTTATCTACAATCAGGATTATGAAAAGAATCTGAATCAGGATATACGCAACTATTCCGGCGGTATTGCTTACCGATTTGAAAACCGTCCGGACTATCGGCATTAACGGAGCTAAAAACTGTCCGGAAGCGAATGTGAACTGAACTATCGGCATAAAAAGCATGAATATCAGAAAACGTGGTATTCCCGTACCTCTGAACGCTTTTCTGAATGCTTTAAGTCCTGCGGTAAACATACCACCGACTGTTATTTTACGTCGTCGGCTGTGACACGCAAAGCATACCGCCAGTGCGGAGAGTTCAACGAACGTGAAGAACGCTACACAGAAAATAAGTACGATAAATGCGGATATAGTAGCCGGATGTTGCAGATATATGAGCAGGTTTTCGTCGGAAAGATACGATACGCCGGAAGCCTTCATAGTATACTTTAATATATACGCCATTATCGGCGCTCCGATTGAGACAAGAAAAAGTTTCGCAAGCAGTTCAAATACCACGAAATGCGGAAACGCTTTTATAAATACTCCTGCGGATTTAATGAATTTTTTTACTGTTTTTATATAAACCGCTCCTTTTATGATGATACATAAATTATAACACAATATACAGATAAAGTCAATGACAGGTTTTACCGGCGGAGAAAATATATATCACAAATCTGTCATGAAATTTTCATCTAATATTCATTAAATTATCACCGTTTTTTTTTTTTTTTTTTTTTTTTTTTTAAAAAAAAAATCTGAGGTGGTAAAATGGTTTAAGTAACGGTTTTGCGGAAATTTTATATTTCCGAAAA
>JAIDCY010000036.1 GCA_029055625.1 Ruminococcus sp.
TTATTAATTATTAATTGTTAATTATTAATTGTTTACTTTGCCGAAAGTATCGGAAATCTATTGACAAATCCGGAAATCCGGTATATAATATCATTGTAAACGGCAAGGGTGCTGTGGATTGCGTAAATCCATAGTAGCCCTTTTTCTGTTTTATTCCATACACAAAGGGGTGTATGATTGTTAATCAGAATCCCCTGTCAGTGACGTATGGGATTATGTATTGACGATTATATACCCTTTTGCAATTTCAGAAAGGGGAAATTTTTATGACGGATATTCAGTCAATCATCGAGCAGGTAACGGAAATCACGGACGGTCACATTTTCGGCGTATGGTTTCTTATCGCAGTATCGCTTGTATTTTTCATGCAGGCAGGATTCGCAATGGTAGAGACAGGGTTCACACGTGCAAAGAATGCCGGAAACATCATCATGAAAAACTTAATGGATTTCTGTATAGGTACGGTAGTATTCATACTCATAGGAGCAGGTCTGCTGATGGGTGAGGACGTAGCCGGACTTATCGGCAAACCAGGCTTTGACATCTTCACATCTTACGATAACTTCGACTTCTCAAACTTCGTCTTTAATCTCGTATTCTGTGCGACTACCGCAACTATTGTATCGGGTGCGATGGCGGAAAGATGTAAGTTTATCTCGTACTGTATCTACTCCGGTATCATAAGTGCGTTGGTTTATCCGATTGAGGCACACTGGATATGGAGCAGTGACGGCTGGCTGTATAAAATGGGTTTCCACGATATATCAGGCTCGTGTGCTATCCATATGGTAGGCGGTATATCCGCACTGGTAGGGGCAAAGATTTTAGGTGCGAGAATAGGCAAATTCTCGAAAACCTCCGACGGTAGCATAAAAGTAAATGCTATTCCTGGTCATAACCTTACTATCGGAGCGTTAGGCGTATTTATACTGTGGTTTGGCTGGTATGGATTCAATCCGGCAGCGTCTCAATCCGTCGAGATGTTAGGTTCAATCTTTCTGACGACTACCATTTCACCGGCTATCGCTACCGTAACGTGTATGATTTTCACGTGGGTGAAATACGGTAAACCCGACGTTTCAATGTGTCTGAACGCCTCACTTGCCGGACTGGTAGGCATAACCGCAGGCTGTGATGTTTTCGACGCTTTCGGGGCTATATGCGTGGGAATAGTTTCCGGATTACTCGTATGTTTCGGCGTATGGTTCTTAGACTATGTACTTCACATTGATGACCCTGTAGGTGCGGTTGCCGTACATATGATGAACGGTCTGTGGGGTACAATCGCAGTAGGACTTTTCGCAACGGATAAAGCCCCCGGATTCGCAATAGCTCAGGCAGGCGGTGCGAGCGGTATATGTAACACCGGATTATTTTACGGTGGCGGTGCGGAACTCCTCGGCAAACAGTTACTCGGCATACTCGCAGTAGCATCATGGACGGCTGTTACAATGTTCTGCGTATTCCAGATAATCAAACATACTATCGGATTACGTGCGAGTGAGCAGGAAGAAATAATAGGTCTCGACGTCACAGAACACGGTCTCGTATCGTCTTATGCGGATTTTGCACCGTCAATGGGTGATATATCCATGCAGGGTTACACGAAAGACGACGCTAAAAGCGTACAGAGAGTACCGGTAAATGAAGCGGTTGAAATCAAAAACTATTCCGTACCTGCTCCCGACGGTCAGCCGAAAATGACTAAAGTTGTCGCAATCTTCAAACAGCAGAAACTTCAGGAATTTATTCAGGCTATGGAAAGTATCGACATCACCGGAATAACCGTTACTAATGTACTCGGTTGTGGTATGCAGAAAGGTCAGCAACAGAAATATTATCGAGGTGCGAAAATTGAAATGAACCTGCTCCCGAAAATAAAAGCGGAAATTGCTATCTGTGCTGTACCGACGGACAAAGTAATAAATACGGCAATAAGGGCTTTATATACCGGACATTTCGGAGACGGCAAACTGTTTATCTATGACATAGAGAACGTCGTGAAAGTACGTACCGGTGAACAGGGTTACGAAGCGTTACAGGACACCGAAGAAGAAACGCTTGTCAATGCATAATTAATTAACTAATATCTCCCTGAACCATAATGAACCATATCACTATTTATATAGTCGATTATGGTTCATGAGGTTCATATTAATTCATAATTTATGGTTCATAATTCTTAATTATGCATTATAAATTATTAATTAAAGAGAGGTGTTGTAGTGAAGTATATTTTTATAACCGGTGGTGTGGTTTCCGGACTTGGAAAAGGTATAACCGGTGCATCACTCGGAAGACTTTTAAAGCAACGTGGCTATAAAGTAACGATACAGAAATTTGACCCATATATCAACGTTGACCCTGGAACAATGTCACCGTATCAGCACGGCGAAGTGTTTGTCACCGATGACGGTGCGGAAGCTGACCTTGATTTAGGACATTATGAAAGATTTGTAGATGAAAATCTGTCGGTAAATTCCAACGTAACAACCGGTAAGATTTACTGGAACGTCATTCAGAAAGAAAGAAAAGGCGATTACCTCGGCGGTACTGTTCAGGTGATACCACATATCACAAATGAGATAAAAGACAAGGTATACAGTGCCGGTACGGATGCAGATGCGGATATAGTCATAACGGAAATTGGCGGTACTGTCGGCGATATAGAATCAACGCCGTTTCTTGAGGCGATACGTCAGGTAGGCTCGGAGCAGGGCAGAAATAACGTCGCATACATACACGTCACACTCGTGCCGTACGTTGCAGGTTCGGAGGAATTGAAGTCTAAACCCACTCAGCACTCCACCAAAGAATTATTATCAATAGGTATTCAGCCGGATATAATCGTTCTCCGCAGTGAAAAACCTATCCCCGACAGTATGCGTGACAAAATAGCACTTTTCTGTAATATACGGAAAGATGACGTTATACAGAATCTCACCGCACCGTCGCTTTATGAAGTGCCGTTGTGGCTGGAAAAAGAGGGTCTCGCAAAATCGGTATGTCACCACCTCGGAATAGAAAACCGTACTCCTGACCTCACCGAATGGGAACAAATGGTACGCCGTGCGGAAAATGCAGACAAGACCGTTACCGTCGCACTCGTCGGGAAATACGTAATGTTGCATGATGCGTATCTTTCAGTGGCGGAGGCGTTACGGCATGGCGGTATAGTCAACGACGTGAAAATTAATATAAAATGGGTGAACTCGGAAGAGGTCACCGCCGAAAACGTCAGGGAAATTTTCGCAGACTGTAGCGGAATAATAGTACCTGGTGGCTTCGGACACCGTGGCATATCGGGCATGATTGAATCAATCAGATTTGCACGTGAGAATAATATACCGTTTTTCGGGATATGTTTAGGTATGCAGATGGCGGTTGTAGAATTTGCACGTAACGTAATGGGTATCACAGATGCCGATTCTTCGGAATTTTCCGATACTCCGCACCCTGTAATAGACATCATGGAAAGTCAGAAAAATATTACCGGAAAAGGCGGTACAATGCGGTTAGGACTGTATCCGTGTATACTTGCGGAAGATTCGGGAGTGCGGAAGATTTACGGTAAGGAACTGATTTACGAACGCCACCGCCACCGCTGGGAATTCAATAACGCATTCCGGCGTAAGGCAATGGAAAGCGGTCTGACAATTGCGGGGACTTCTCCGGACGGCAAACTGGTAGAAATTATAGAAATATCCGGTCATAAGTGGTTTAAGGGCGTACAGTTTCATCCGGAATTTAAATCACGTCCGAACAAACCACACAAACTATTTGCGGACTTCATCAGACAATGCGTAAACAATTAATAATTATTAATTATAAATTCTTAATTAATTTAAACTCGGAGGTTTTATTTATGGAAATGGTACAGGATTACTTCGGCTGTATGGTATTTGACGAGAGGGTCATGAAAGGCGTACTGTCGGAAAAGGTTTATAAATCGCTGAAAAGGACTATCGACAGAGGAGTTCCGCTTGATATTACGGTTGCCAATGCGGTAGCCTCCGCAATGAAGGACTGGGCGGTATCAAAGGGTGCGACACATTATACGCACTGGTTTCAGCCGGAAACAGGAGTTACTGCGGAAAAACACGACAGCTTCATAAATCCTGCTCCCGACGGACGGGTTATTATGGAATTTTCGGGAAAGGAACTTGTGAAGGGTGAACCTGATGCTTCGTCATTCCCATCGGGTGGACTTCGTGCGACTTTCGAGGCAAGAGGTTATACCGCCTGGGACCCGACTTCCTACGCATTTATCAAGGACGGCACGTTATATATCCCCACCGCTTTCTGTTCGTATACCGGGGAGGCTCTCGACAAAAAAGTACCTCTTCTGCGTTCCATGGATGCCCTGAACGTTCAGGCGTTAAGAATCCTGAAACTTTTTGGAAATACAGATGTTCGTTGCGTAAAGACATCTGTAGGACCGGAGCAGGAATATTTCCTGATACCGGAAGAACTCTACAGACAGCGTAAGGACTTAATCATGACGGGACGTACATTATTTGGTGCGATGCCTCCGAAAGGTCAGGAGATGGAAGACCATTATTTTGGTTCAATCAAGCCACGCATAGCGGAATATATGGCGGATTTAGACAAGGAATTATGGAAACTCGGAATCCTTGCAAAGACAAAACACAATGAAGTCGCACCGGCACAGCACGAACTCGCACCGATTTACAGAACTACCAATATCGCCGCAGACAACAATCAGCTTACCATGGAAGTTATGCAGAAAGTAGCACAGAAACACGGTCTCGTATGCCTGTTGCACGAAAAGCCGTTTGAGGGTGTGAACGGTTCGGGAAAACATAATAACTGGTCAATCTCTACCGATACCGGCGTAAATCTCCTGACCCCCGGCAAGAATCCTTACGAAAACGCACAGTTTTTATTATTTCTTTCGGCGGTAATCAAGGCGGTTGACGACTATCAGGATTTACTCAGACTTTCCGTAGCTACTGCCGGAAACGACCACAGACTGGGTGCTAATGAAGCACCACCGGCGATAATCTCAATTTTCTTAGGTGACGAACTTTCCGGCGTACTCGATGCGATAGAAAATGATACTCCTTACGACAGTGCGACACGTCAGAAGATGCAGTTAGGCGTGGGCGTTCTGCCGGAGTTCAGCAAGGATACCACAGACCGCAACAGAACATCACCTTTTGCATTTACCGGTAATAAGTTTGAATTCCGTATGTTAGGCTCTTCAAACAGTATCTCATGTGCGAATATCCACCTGAACGGTGCAGTGGCGGAAGTACTCCGACAGTTCGCCGACGAACTCGAGCAGGCGGAAGATTTCAAGACCGCACTTCACGAACTCGTAAGAAGGACTATCAGGGAACACAAGAGAATCATTTTCAACGGTAACGGTTATGACGATAACTGGGTTGCGGAAGCGGAAAAAAGGGGTCTGCTGAATCTGAAGACTACCGCCGATGCAATGCCACGACTTCTCGAAAAGAAAAACGTTGAAATGCTCACACGTCACAAAATATTTACGGAAAGTGAATTACATTCAAGATGTGACATCATGCTTGACAATTACGTAAAAACGGTAAAAATAGAGGCTCTGACGATGGTTGACATGGTAGCAAAACAGATACTTCCGGCAATTTCACGTTTCAGCGGTGACCTCGCAGGAAATCAGGTTACAAGAAACATCACCACAAAGTATGAAACAAGCGTTATAAAAAGAATTTCTATCCTCATGGATGAAATTTTTGACGCTGATGTTGCACTTGAAGAAGCCGTTGAAGAACTGAAAAAGATTGATAATTCCATTGAAGCATCTGCATATGTCCGTGACGTTGTACTTCCGGCGATGGATAAGCTCCGTAAACCTGTTGACGAGGCGGAAACTCTTACCGCTGAAGATTATTTCCCCTTCCCGACCTATGATAAATTACTTTTCGGCGTAAGATAATAATTTATAATTAATAATTAAAAACCGGTGACGAGTGGTTATTTACTCATTACCGGTTTTTTTGTATTTTGCGTGTGAAGTTATGCATTGATAACTTTTCTGATAGCTTCAAGAAGTTCTGCGTAGGTCTCAAAAGCCGGTAAATCAGGATAATCGGATTTTATTTTTTCCGTACTTCTGAAAAGAAATCCCGCTTTACTGTTGAGAATCATTCCTAAATCATTATAACTGTCACCGCTTGCGATAGTTTCATAACCTATTGACTGTAACGCCTTTACGGTTGTAAGTTTCGACTGTTCGCAACGCATCCTGAACCCTGTTATTTCGCCGTTTTCCGCTACTTCAAGGGTGTTACAGAAGATAGTTGGCATACCAAGTTTTTTCATAAGTGGTGATGCAAACTGTGTGAAAGTATCGCTTATTATTATCACCTGACAAAGTGAACGGAGTTCATCAAGAAACTCTTTCGCACCTTCCATAGGGTCAATTTCTGCGATAGTCTCCTGAATCTCCTTCAGTCCGAGACCGTGTTCTTTCAGGATATTCAGACGATACTTCATGAGTTTGTCGTAATCGGGTTCATCACGGGTTGTTTTTCTGAGTTCCGGAATACCGCTTTTTTCCGCAAAAGCAATCCATATTTCCGGAACTAATACGCCTTCAAGGTCAAGGCAGGTAATATACATTTTTTTAACCTCCGTTTGATTTTTTTACCGGACACCTCCGGCAGATTCATTATATCACATAATCCGGATTTTGTCAATTCATAATCAGGAATTAATAACAGTTTTTCTCATCATTACCATATCAAACGAATCAATTATCCCGTCGCCGGTGAGGTCTGCAATATCGTACTGTTTTCCGGTGAGATTACCTGCTCCGAGTATGAATTTGTTGAGGAGTACCAAATCGGCTACATTTACTTCACCGTCTGAATTTATATCGCCTTTAAGACCTGCCTTTACCGTTATGACAGGTATTTCAACCGGAAGATTATTGACCGTTATGACTACTGAATATTCACCTGCTCCGGAAACTTCGTACTCCTTGGATACTGCACCGTCTATAGCCTCGCCGTCCTTATACCACTGGTAAGATGCATTTTCAACAAGAACTTCCGGTCTTGCGAGATACGTTTCACCCTCGGCGAGTTTTATTTCATAAGGTGCGGAATATACCGGTATATTCACCGGAACATGACATAATCCGCTTTGTATTTCACCGGCTTTTGCCCAGCCCTCTATGGCTTCGTCCTGTACGAACACACGCACGGATTTGATAGAACTTCCGGCATTTAATCCCATAACGTCGCCTAATGCTATCTTAAATTCGGCGATATTGTCATTGACCGTCAGGGTTATGCCGTCGTGACTGCCGTGATTATAATATATCCAACCGGCTGACTGTTTATAATACCAGTAGGATTCACCGTTTTCAGCGTTTTCGAGACGTAAATTCCATACAGGTTTCTGAGCGTTGTGTTTAATATCCGCCATTATGTACATATATTTGTCGTCGGCGGTGAGGTACAGTTTATTTCCGTTATCCTCTGCAATAAGCATATCTTCCGTCCACTCGTATGGCGACGTGATGAGACCGTCCGCAGTGGTATGACCGTTTATACTGTACATTCTGCCGGAATTTTCGTCAGGTTCTGTACCGATTTCATAGAAGTTATTGTCTGTACCTTTTGAATCGTTTTCTGTAACCGTAAACGTACCCATATAGTTAGCACCTAACGAGGCGTTCCAGATGTCCTCATTGGCAAACTGTATTGAACGTAAATTCAGCTGGTCAATGGTATTCTCGCCCATTGACATTTTCAAATAAACATTCCAGTCACCGTCCGGAAGACTATCCGGAAGATTCAATTCAAGAAGTTCGTCAGCGGTGGTACATGAATACCATTCATTAACATTCACGCTTACGGGTGTACGGATAAAGTTTCCGTCTTTTTCGAGAATTATTTCAGTTTTCGTTGCCGGAATTGGATTAGCAAAGCCGGTATTTTCAACCTTGAAATTCATTCTGAGTATTCCGCCTTGGTCAGTTTCGCCGATAAGTTCAGAATCTCGGAGTACAAACCTATAACCGATATGGTCACGGATAAACTGGAAGACGTTCTGACCGTAATATGCGGAATTATCCACACCGTCTATGTCATACTGACTGCCGAATGTGTAATCCTTGTACAACTGGAAAATATTTCCGTTTATGTAACTGAGATGCGTTTTATACATTTCCAGTATTGCATTCTCCGGAAGGTATGTATCGTATTTCTTCGCCCATTCGATATTTCCGGAAAATTCACCGCCATAATATGATGTGTAGGTCTGTTTAGCGAGCCAGTCGGTTTCAATCTCACGGTTTGAGAACGTGCCTAAATCTGAATCACTGCCCATGTAACCGTCATTGTACAGACCTACTCTTAATTCCTCACCTGTTGCGACGTAATCCGCCAAATCTTTTCTTTCGATACCTACCCATTTTGCGAAAATATCGGGAGTTCTTACGGTAACCGGTATCGGGGACGGTACGCAGTCAAGCATAGCATCAAGAACCTGTGCCTTGTAGTCTACAGATGTATATTTACCGCCGTGCTGTTCGCCCCATTTTCCGACAAAACCGGTCTCAACATATGCGATAATATCCTTGTATTCCTCTAAGATACCGCTGTTTTTAATCTGACTGATATGATTAAGAACCTGCTCAAAGGTTGCGGGTTCGGGATTATCTTTACCGTTCGCATCGTAACGGAAACGTAAAGCAATCATACAGCCGTTTTTCCGACAGTTTGCGAAAGTAGTACGCCACGCATTGAAGAAAGTTTCGTCTAAATCGTAATCCTTACCGGCGGTGTATGTACCGTCATCAGCGGTAGTACCGTTCACACCGGAAGAAAACGCCCCTATATCGATAAAAAACAGGCATATGCTACCGGTAGGGTTATAAGTCGGCGTATTATTCGGCTTACAGTTCGCCCAGCACGTAGAGGTATACCCTACCGCCGGATTGTTTAAAGTATCTACCTTTTCGATATAGTTTATACCGCTGTCTTTGAGGTTACTTTCGGCGGATATCGGAATGCTCACCATACCGGCAAGCATGACCGGTACAGTAATAACTGATAAAAATTTTTTCATAAATCAACGCTCCTTGTGATAATATACTATAATTATATCACATCGCATTGAAAATTACAAGAATTTTTTATAAATTTTTCTTGACATTTTCCGGAGAAAAGGTTATAATTATAAAGTATATCCGATATTATGAAAGGAAAATCAGTATGTCAGAAAAAATGAATGAAATCAGACAGGCATTTACCGAGAAGCTGAAAAAGGCGGTAAATACGCAGGCTCTCGAAGAAATACGTATAGAGTATCTGGGTAAAAAAGGTTCTGTAACAGGTCTCATGAAGACCATGAAAGAACTTTCCGGCGAAGAAAAAAAGACTTTCGGTCAGCAGGTAAATGTTCTGAAAAATGAAATAACAAAAGCTATTTCCGAAAAACTCGGACAGATTAAACAGAAAGAACTTGAAGCGGAAATAAATTCCGTCCCGGATTTTGACTTATCCGCACCACCGGTACTTGACAGGGGTTCTTATCACCCGATAACATTAGTACAGCGTGAGTGTGAGCAGGTTTTCAAATCTATGGGTTTCGCAATAGAGGAGTACAGCGAGATTGTAACGGATTATGAATGTTTCGAGGCACTGAATATCCCGAAACATCACCCAGCCCGTGATATGCAGGATACTTACTATCTGACTAACGGTCAGTTGCTGAAATCTCACACCTCCGCCGCACAGAATGCTATATATAAAAAGTATCGTAAAGCACTGATTGAGGACGGCAAACCGATAAAGGCGATTTTTCCGGGAAGATGTTTCCGTAACGAAGCTACTGACGCTTGCCATGAAAATACGTTCTTCCAGATGGAAGGCGTTATGGTTGACAAAAATATTTCAATCTCAAACCTGATATTCTTCATGAAAACTATGTTATCAGAAGTTTTTCAGAAAGACATCAAAGTACGCCTCAGACCTGGATTCTTTCCGTTCGTTGAACCTGGATTTGAACTTGATATAAGTTGTCTGATATGCGGTGGTGAGGGTTGCCCGTCTTGTAAACATAGTGGCTGGCTTGAACTTTGCCCTTGCGGTATGATTCACCCCGAAGTCCTTAAAGCCGGTGGAATTGACCCTGAAGAGTATACCGGGTTTGCGTTCGGCTTAGGTCTGACACGTCTTGCAATGATGAAGTATGGTATAAAGGACATCAGAGACCTTAACAGCGGAAATCTTAAAGTACTGTCGCAGTTTACGGCAGAATGACAATCGAAAGGAGAGATTTTATAAAATGTTTTTATCAATGAACTGGATTTCTGAATTTGTTGACTTTTCCGGTCTCGACAAACTCGCACTGATAAATCAGTTTTCACTTTCGACGGCAGAGGTTGAAAATGAGATATTCATGAAAGGTTCTGACATCTCCGGAATAGTAGTTGCGGAAATAAAATCAGTTGAGGCACACCCCGATTCCCAAAAACTGCACCTTTTAAAAGTAGATGCCGGAAAAGAAGAACTCGTTGACGTCGTATGCGGTGCACCTAACGTGCGTATCGGCATGAAGACAGCTTTTGCACAGATAGGGGCGAAAATAGGCGATATTACTATAGCTCCCAGAAAACTGGCAGGGTATACATCGTATGGTATGTGCTGTTCGGAGGCGGAAATTGGTATCAGCGACGATAACAGCGGTATCATGGAGATTACCGACGACATCCCGAACGGTACGGATTTAAAACAAGTATATCAGATTGAAGACATCGTTTTTGAAGTAGATAATAAGTCACTGACTAACCGTCCGGATTTATGGGGTCATTACGGTATCGCACGTGAATTTTCCGCCCTCACCGGCAGACCTCTGAAGCCTATTGAGACCGCAGACCTTGAAAAATACAAAGACTTACCGGCTATTGACATGAAAATTCTTGACCCTCTTTGTCAGCGTTATTCCTGCCTTCAGGTTGACAATATCAAGAGAAATACAAGTCCGGTAAATATGCGGATACGCCTTTATTACTGCGGTATGCGTGCGATAAACTTTCTCGCCGACCTCACCAACTATCTTATGCTTGAAATGGGTCAGCCTATGCACGCTTTCGATTCAAGAAAAGTAGACAAAATCCGCATAAGACGCTTTGAAAAACCGTTCACATTCCGTACTCTCGATAACGTCGAAAGAAACATAGACGAAAACACGTTGATGATTTGTAACGACGAAAAACCGGTTGCGATTGCCGGAATTATGGGCGGTCTCGATTCGGAGATAGTCGACGATACAACCGCTTTAACTCTTGAATCAGCTACTTTTGATGCGGTATCAATAAGAAAATCAACCGTCAGACTTGCACACCGTACAGATGCTTCCATGCGTTACGAAAAATCGCTTGACCCTGAAATGACGGTGACGGCTATCGGACGTTTCGTTAAACTGATGCTTGACGCTGACCCTGATTCCGTTGTAATATCGGCACTTACCGACGAATACGCATATAGATACCCGGAAAGGGCTTTCGATTTTACAAAGTCTTTCGTCGACAGATACACCGGTATAAAAATTTCCAACGATACAATTGTTAAAACGCTGACTTCTCTTGGTTTCGATACTACCGTAAAAGATGACGTATTTTCTGTTAAGATTCCGTCGTGGCGTGCCACTAAGGACATCACCATGAAAGCGGATATTATCGAGGAAATCACACGTATTTACGGTTACGACAATTTCGACATCAACACCGCTTCCGCTCCGCTTTATCCCGTACGCACTGCCGAAGAAAAAAGCGTTGAGAACCGCATAAAAGACCTGCTCGTACAGAAGTACAATCTTCATGAGGTTCACTCATACGTATGGGTATATAACGACGAATACAAAGCACTCGGGATAGAGATTGAGGATAACGTCCGTCTGATAAATGCGACGAATCCGAATATCGAGATAATCCGCCGTTCGATAGTTCCGACACAACTGTGTCAGCTGAAGTATAATACCGATTTTTCGCAGGATTTCGGTATCTTTGAAATCGGACGTACGGTAGACGGTGTAAACCCTGATACTAACCTCTGCAACGAACACAAAAAGTTATGTATAACCCTTTTCAGCCGGACAAAATCGCTTGAAGAAACATATCTTGAACTGCGTGATATGCTGGCGGTAATAGCCGACGATATAAAGCATACTGACCTGAATTTCGCTGAAATCGAGGCTATACACTCATATCAGCACCCACGTAATCTTAACGCTATTATCTGTAACGGCAAGACAATAGGTGAAATAGGTATAGTGTACCCTACTATATCGAAAAAAATAGACAAAAAGGCATCTATAGTATACGCAGAAATAGACATTACCGACTTCACCGCAACCGATACCGCAAGCCTGATATACGACGAGCCTTCAAAATATCCGGAAATGGAAGTAGATTTAACTTTCATTGCGGACAGGTTTGAGACTATCGGAAACGCTGTAAAGGCGGTAAAATCGGGATTAATAAAGAAAATAAGTTCCGCCGGTACGTACACCGACGACAACGGAAAATCAATAACCGTCAGAATTCTGTTCTCTGATAAGACCCGTACCCTTACCCGTGAAGACGTTTCGGCGGTAACAGACCAGATAATAGAAAATCTCCGGAAATCCGGTATAAATCTAAAAGCGTAACCTCTTTCCCCGATGTTCTCCGTGGACATCGGGAATATTTTTTGAAATTCTCTTGACAAAAAAAATCATATGTGATATAATCTGAAATTGAGAACGATTTTCAAATTCGGAGCAGGGAGATTTTTATATGAAAAAATTTTTATCAATAGCAGGGTGTATTCTGATTGCCGTTCTGACTGGTTGCGACGGCGTCCCGGACGGTCAGAGCGATAAGATAAAGATAGTCTGTACCGCATTTCCGGAATACGACTGGGTAAGGGAAATTACCGGAAATCCGGACAATATCGAGATAACGTACCTGCTCGGTAACGGTGCGGATATGCATAGTTATCAGCCGTCGATGAACGATATTATTAAAATTTCCACGTGTGATTTGTTTATCCATACCGGCGGTGAATCGGACAGCTGGACGGATAACGTAATCAGTCAGGCGAAAAATAAAGATATAACCGTATTGAATATGCTTGAAATTCTCGGAAATTCGGTAAAAATTGAGGAGTTGAAAGAAGGTATGCAGTCCGACGAACCGGGAGATACCGCAGAATATGACGAACACGTATGGTTATCGCTGGATAACGCCGTGAATCTGTGCGACGTTATAACTGATACGCTCTGTGAGATTGACCCCGGTAATTCCGCAGAATACAGGGAAAATTTATCCGTGTACCGTCAGGAACTCGAAAACCTCGATAATCAGTATGCGGAAACCCTTTCCGGTATCTCAAATAAAACCCTCATTTTCGGTGACAGATTCCCTTTCCGGTATCTTGTCGACGATTACGGTCTTGACTATTTCGCCGTGTTTTCGGGATGCAGTGCGGAAACGGAAGCGAGTTTTGAAACGATAACTTTTCTTGCGGATAAAGTCGACGAACTCGGCATAGATACAATTTTTACTATCGAGGGTTCGGACGATTCCGTAGCAAAGGCGATAATTTCCGGTACTACCACGCAAAATCAGAAAATTTCCGTACTTGATTCCATACAGTCGGTTACATCTCACCAGATTTCCGGCGGTATAACTTATCTTTCAATCATGAAATCAAATTTAGAAACCCTGAAAGAAGTGCTGTCATGAAAAAACGTATTATCTGTAAAAATGCCACGCTCGGCTACGAGGACGGCATAGTAACCGAAAATCTGAATTTTACCGTAAATTCCGGCGATTATCTGTGCATACTCGGTGAAAACGGTTCGGGAAAAAGTACGTTGATAAAGGCGTTACTCGGACTTAAACCGACGGTCTCCGGTGAAATCGTATGGGAAGGGCTTTCCGCACGTGATATAGGTTACCTGCCCCAGCAAACACCGGTTCAGCGGGATTTTCCGGCATCAGTAAGGGAAATTGTACTTTCCGGATGTCTTTCAAGATGCGGTTTCAGACCTTTCTACAACAAGGCGGAAAAACAGTTAGCAGAGAGTAACATGAAAAAACTTCACATAGAACATCTCGCACGGAAATGTTACCGGGAACTCTCCGGCGGTCAGCAACAACGGGTTTTACTCGCACGTGCATTATGTGCAACCGGTGATATGCTACTTCTCGACGAACCCACAACCGCTCTTGACCCGAAAGCTCAGACAGATTTATACGAACTCATAGCGGAACTCAATCACGCCGGAATTACTATAATAATGGTCTCGCATGACGTTTCCGCCTCTCTGAAATACGCCACACATATACTGCATATCGCTAAAAAACAGTTGTTTTTCGGTACGGTAACCGATTACATCAGAAGCAGTACGGGTTATGCGGAGGAGGTGTAAAAAAATGTCAGAAAAATTACAGTATTATTTCGATTTCCCGATAGTCCGGTATGCATTGACGGTAATAATTCTCGTTTCGCTGTGTTCGTCGCTACTGGGTGTTACGCTAGTACTGAAAAGATTTTCATTTATCGGTGACGGACTTTCACACGTCGCATTCGGAGCTATGGCGATAGCTACCGTGATAAGCGTTACGAATCAGATGTTGATAATTCTTCCGGTGACCGTAATTTCCGCCGTACTGATTCTGCGTACCGGCAGAAATACTAAAATCCGGGGTGACGCTTCAACCGCTATGATTTCCGTCGGGGCGTTGGCGATAGGTTATATGCTGATAAATATGTTCTCAAAATCCCCTAACGTCGCCGGTGATGTATGCAGTACGCTTTTCGGTTCAACGTCGATACTTACTCTCGAAAAAAAAGAGGTCACATTATGTATAGTACTTTCCGTGATAGTACTTTGTATCTTTGTACTCTTTTATAACAAGATATTTGCCGTGACTTTCGATGAAAATTTTTCAAAGGCAACCGGTATAAATGCGGATGTATATAATCTTATAATCGCAGTGATAACGGCTATAATAATAGTACTAGCCATGAGTCTGGTGGGTTCGTTACTGATTTCCGCCCTGATAATATTTCCGTCGATTACCGCAATGCGGATTTTCCGGAGTTTCCGAAGTGTGATAATATGTTCTGCGATAACCGCTGTAATATGTGGGGGAGCAGGTTTTATAGTATCGCTTTTGTGTGGAACGCCGGTAGGTGCTACGATTGTAACCGCCGATATTATCGTATTTTTCGGCTTCTGTACGGCATCTGCGATAAAAAAATGACCCTCTGTGGAAAGGGTCATAGGACAGGTCAGAGATTGTTGATTTCCATAAAGATACGTTGCATCTGTAAATCAGTTTCCGCAATACGTTCCGCACAGTCACGGAGTTCTTCGGAAATTTCCGGCGTTATGACTGTTGACGGCTTATACTTCAGCTGATGTTCGAGGCTCGCCCAGAAATCCATCGCAATAGTACGTATCTGTATCTCAACAGGTGCGTATTGTTTTTTAGTCGAAAGGTAAACCGGCACGTTGACTATCAGGTGATAACTCCGGTATCCGCTCGGCTTCGGGTTTTTAATGTAATCTTTCTGCTTTATTACAGTAAAGTCATCACGTCTGCCTAACATCTCGACGATTGCGTAAATATCGGAGATATAACAGCACGTCACACGTATTCCGGCTATATCAAGCAGATTTTTCCGTGCGGAATCGGGTGTGAGCGGTAAATCTTTTTTCTGTAGCTTCCCTATTATCGACTGCGGAGATTTCAGACGGCTTTCGATATTATGAATCGGGTTACGCTGAAATTTTACACTGAACTCGCTGTCAAGAATATTCAGATACGTCTTCACTACTTCTATCGCTGAATCGTACAGGTGCGAAAGTTCGAGGAAATCGAAAAAAAGTTCCGATAATTTTTCCTTCATATCCTCAATGTTCTGTTTGGCGAGTACGGGCAGATTATCAATAACATCATCAAAAATTTCTGTTTCGGTCATAGTTTGTAGTCTTTCCTTTCTTCAGATTAATAATATTTTAGTATAATCTTACAGAAAAATCAAGTCTTTTCTGTATAATTTCACCAAATTTTCATAAAGGAGTAACATTATGGATTATTCAGTAAAAAATAATAATATTATCGTTTCGGAAAAAAATTTCAGTCTCGACGATACACTTGACTGCGGTCAGGCGTTTCGGTGGAAAAAAATACCTACCGATTTTGAAAGTACGTATACGGGAAAATTCCTGAATACACCGCTGACGGTATCGCAGACCGCAGAAAATACGTTCATATTTCATGATACCACGGAGCAGGATTTTCTCAATATATGGTACGATTACTTTGATTTCGGGACGGATTACGCCGAATTAAAACGGATGTTCTCCGAGGACGAGACGTTAAAAAAAGCCTGTGATTTTGCCGGTGGGATACGATTGTTAAAACAGGATGCGTGGGAATGCCTTATATCGTTCATAATATCGCAGAATAACAACATACCACGTATCAAAGGGATTATTGACCGTCTCTGTCAGCATTATGACGGTAATTTCCCGACGGTAGAAAACATGACCGCTGAAACGCCGGAAAGTCTCGACTATTTAAGAAGCGGTTTCCGTGCAAAGTATATCTGCGACGCTATACAAAAAGTTTATGCCGGTACGGTAAATCTGAAGGAAATTTCTTTAATGCCACTCGATAACGCACGTCAGGAACTACGGAAAATCAAGGGAGTGGGTGCGAAAGTAAGCGAGTGTGTGTTACTTTTCGGTATGTACAGAACAGATGCTTTCCCTGTCGACGTATGGATAAAACGGGTTCTTGAAACGTATTACCCCGACGGTTTCCCCGATTTTCCACACAAGGGAATCGCTCAGCAGTATCTTTTTCATTACGTCCGCAATCTTGAATAAATCGGAAAAATTCTCCCATAATGTACCATGATAAACTTTTCATGGAGGAAGCGTTATGATTAAAGGCGTAAACAAAAAAATTATAGAGGTCAATCACCCCGAAAGCATCTATTTTGAAAAGGCGGTGTTATATCTTCGTCCGGAGGTCAGGGAGTTACCGGCGGAAGTTACACGGGAAGAGGCGGAAAAATATATCTCAATGATTACCCCCGAACTCCGCCGGAAAAAAAGATCTAAATTTCTTCCGCTGTTATGTACCGCCGGACTGATTGCCGTATTAATAATAATACTCACGGTTATATAAAAAAATGCTCCGTATATCAAGTATACGGAGTTTTATTTTTTTCGTGAGCTGACCGATAAGCCGGATTCTGTCGTGTACAGCAATTTATCTATACTTTCCGTCGCCGAAAAGTTAAAGCCGTCGTTACTTTGTATCCGCCGGGCAGACGTTTTGATACAAAGCACCAATAGACGTTGCATCAGGTAGGGTTTACATAGCAGTACGGTCTCCCGTACTCTGGTACGCTCTTACCGCACCTTTCCACCATCACCACCGCAAAAAAACAGTGGCAGTTTATTTCTGTTGCACTTGCCCGGGAGTCGCCTCCGGCTGTCGTTAACAGTTACCTTTGCCCTGTGATGTCCGGACTTTCCTCGTAAACTTAAAACGTTTCCGCTGCTGTATAGCCTGCTCACATACTCATTATATCATACATTTCCGGAAATGTCAACAGCTGATTTACAATTAATAATTAAGAATTAATAATTAAAATAATTATGCATTATTAAAAAAGCGAGTTTGTTTTTCTGTACATGAAGCCCGTAACCTGTTTGGCGATTACTTCGTCGTCAATCGGTGCAGGCTGGAAATTATTTATATTTCCGGTGAATACGTAAAACGGTATTATATTTTCGTTCCTGCCGACTATCTTTTTTGAATCCCTGTCGAAAGAAAAAGTTTCCTGAAATACAATGGTTCGATTTTCCGGAAACGTATTCCCACCGAAACAGAAGTTACCTATCGAGTATACTATATGTACGCCTTTATACGTTTCCATAGGTTGCAATACGTGCGGATGAGCCCCTACAATTAAGTCCGCACCGACTTCTGCGAGTTCGTGACAACATTCTACTTTCCAGTCCTCTTCGGTATGTACAGCCTCTTCACCGCCGTGAAAATATACAACCTGTATATCCGTAGATTCGTTGAGTTTTTCGAGACGTTCTGTGATTTTATCGAGTTCCCATGGTCCCCACATAGTATCGCATATCAGTCCTATTTTAACGCCGTCCTTTTCAAGTATAACGTCCTTATCCGTACCGCCCCATTGCAGACCCTCTACCGATTCTATCGCCTTTATTGTATCGTTCATGCCTTCTTCGTTGTAGTCGTATGTGTGATTATTTGCGACAGTCACAACCTCTACGTCTCCTGCCTGATATATTTCAGCGTTCTTACTCGGTGACCTGAACCAGAACGCCGGTGTATATCCCTTGTACGCCTCCGGTAATGCGTCATCAGTAAAGACGTTCTCACAGTTCGCAATTGAGAAGTCATCTTTTGACGTATACGGATACAGTTTTTCAAAAAAATATTCCTTTTCGTAATTTTCTGCGTACCAGTTAAAAGTACCCTCGGAATTTGCACCCATTTGAGTGGCAAGCGTACAGTCCCCGATAAAAGTCAGCTGAATATCTACTACCGGTTCATAGGGTTCAATTTCACGTGCGGTCAGATGTACCGCCGGTCTCTCCGCAAATCCTAATCTTGTAGCCTCGTACTCGTTCTTATCCGTACAGCCGGAAAATATTAAGACTGTACTCACAAGCAATGTAATTTTACACAGTTTATTCATAGAAAATCCCCTTGATTTTACAAATTCTTCCATAAAATATTATATCAGAGGATTTTTAAGAAGTCAAGAAAAAATTTTGTAGATATTTATATTTTTGTGCCGACGGAATACCCCAGCATTGCGGAAATTTTCCGGACGTTGTCGACACTCATCGCACGTACCCTGAAATGTGAACGCTCTTCACCGCCAAACCACAGTACTATACTACATTTTCCGCTTATTTTCTGAAAAACCGGTTGCTGAATCTCCAGTTTCACCAGTTTTTTACTCTCCGCAACTACTGTATGAAATCCCGACATCTTAGAACATCTTACCATTATTTTGTCGTCGTATATTGATATTCCGCTTGTGAAAAATGCCGTCAGTTTTACCGCTATAAGCCATACAAGCAGTATTTCCGCCATGATTACGAAAAAGAACGAAAGTTCCGACAGTGTGGGGATATATTTTTTTATCAGTATGTGTGCCGGTATGACTACAACTGATGCTATCACCGGTTGCCATATATACTGCCACCAACCGTTTTTTTTCGGTCTGAAATCGTTTTTTATACCGGTGAATATTCCCATTTTTTCAAGGGATTTGTCAATATGTTTCTCACGCTTTACCGGAAACAGTACCGGCAACTGATTTTTTTCTGAACCATAACCGGCACAGCTTATATTTACCGCCACAGAACCGGTGAATTTCATGATGAGATTCTGCCGTAAATCCGTATAGTTTATGTGGGCGGAGGTTATACGGTATTCCCTGCGGTTCAGGAGTCCGCAGAAAATTTTTATACATGATTCGTCACCGTCGACGCTGAAGCCGTAATATCTGAAAAAGTTCAGCAGAAATGATATGAACCACGCACCTATGAAAAACGCACCCATGAATACCGCCACCGACGGAATACGGATTATCAGCTTTTCCGCAAGTTTTTCCGTGGTTTCCGTGAGACGGTCAAGCGATACGTTGATTATATCCCGTGCAATGTCTCCGCCTTTCATGAAGAACGTCGCAATATATACCGTGCCGGAAAGTCCGCTTGAAAAGAATACGGAGAACAACAGTACAGATAATGGCGTTGTTTCGGGGATTTCTTCAAGTCGGTTCTTCTGGTTGACGTCGGGTACTCTTGCGAGGAAATCCTTACAGAATTTTCCGGTAACCATTATCCGCAAATCCGCTGACTTATAATTTCCTGCGCTCGTATCGCAACTTATTTTCATTGCCCTTACCGGTACTAACCACAAAGGCTTCTCAACTGTTACCGTACTTACGCTTGCGTATGGAATTTTCGTCTTTATTTTTGCGGATATTCCTTCCCACCGTATCAGGTATTTATCGGTAAGCTCTATCCCCGAAAAATGCCACCGGATATAGCCAAATACAATAATTATTCCGATTACCGCTATATCGAACCACGCACCACGTACCCAGTTATAGAAACTTTCAGCATCAAACCGGATAGTCTTTACGCCACGGAGCAGGGGAAATATCAGTAACCATATATTTTTTGCGGAATATCTTAAAATTCTCAATGGATGTTCGTGATACATTTTTCAGATTCTCCTTTACCGTCTATTTTTTCGAGTATCTCCTTAGCGTCTGCGTGATTCAGAAAAAGCATACGTATCTGTCCGCCGTATACAAAGCATATTATGAAATTCAGTCCGGTATACTGCGAAAAAGGCGTTGTTATCACATTCGTGTACTGTATAGAACGATACTTCACGGATTTGTGTATCTGCATTATCACACCGCCTGATGTTATTATCTCGCTGTCGGTAAGAGTATACTTTATCGAACTTATGAACATTGGCAGATACGCAAACATCACGAAAAATGCACCTGCTCCTATTATCGTACTTATCAGCATAACAAGTATATCTACTGTAAAAAAGTATTTCACCGCAAGTATAAGTATTGCGGAAATGATAGTTATAATTATTCTCATCGAAAAAAGACAGTTTCTGTCGGGAAGATAATTTTTCATTGATCACACTCCTGTAAAGTTATATTTCTATTATAGCATAAATATCTTTTAATGTATACCGGTTTTCATCAAATTTTATGGGAGGTGCGATATATGACGGCTTTTCTTGAAAAACTGAACTCTTACGTATGGAGTTCCGGACTTATCTTTCTGCTCATTACTACCGGCATAATATATACTGTAAAATTAAGATTCGTACAGTTCCGGATTATACCGTTTTTCCGGAAAAATCCCCCTGACAGAAAACAGTTCCGCACCGTATGTATGGCACTGGGTACAGCTATGGGTACAGGCAACATAACCGGCGTTACTTCCGCAATCGCTACAGGCGGAGCAGGTGCGGTATTCTGGATGTGGATATCCGCATTTTTCGGAATGGCTCTTGTTTACGCCGAAAATACGCTGTCCATGATGTACAGTACGGAAGATTTAAAAGGTCCTATGGCATATTTACGTAAAGGGTTAGGAAGTCCGGAACTCGCCGTAATTTTTGCGGTATTCTGCGTTATGGCGTGTATCGGTATGGGCGGTATGGTACAGGTAAATACTTTTTCCGACAGTCTCGGAACTCTGTACATAAACCGTTACGTGATAGCATTATCCGCATTTATCCTGATTTACCTTGTGACAAGTGGCGGTGCGGAACGTATCGGCAATACCGCACAGTTACTGTTGCCGGTTGTATCGGTGGCGTATATGGCTTTATGTATCGCCGTTCTCTGCGTATTCCGAAAACGTATTCCCTCTGCGTTTGCGGAAATCTTCGGTCAGGCTTTCGGTATCAGACAGTTCGCCGGTGGGGTATCGGGTTACGCATTATCACGCACAGTCTCTGCCGGTATCCGTCGGGGGATATTCTCTAATGAAGCCGGTCTCGGAAGTTCCCCTATTCTGCACAGTTCAGCGGAAAATACCGCTCCGGAAGTACAGTCTATGTGGAGTATGTCGGAAGTTTTTTTTGATACCGTGATATGCTGTACCCTCACCGCCCTGACGGTAATATGTACCGGTACATTTTCCATACAGAACGCCTTTTCCATCGTAACCGGTGAATTTTCCGTACCGTTTCTTGCGGTATCAATGGCAGTTTTCGCATTCTGTACGGTGATAGGCTGGTATTACTGCGGAGAATCTGCGTTCACGTATCTCACCGGCGGAAGATACAAAAAATTCTTCTGTGTTGTCTTCGCAATTCTCGCCTCTTCCGGAGCTGTCCTCACTATGCGAACCGTCTGGACTTTATCCGATATTTTCAACGGTCTTATGGCGTTCCCGAATCTCACGGGGCTTGTACTCCTCATGAATAAAGTCAGAATTAAAGCCAATAAATAATACAGTACCTGTTTCAAAGGAGTGTATTTTTATGAGTTATTCAGGGGAAAACAAATATTTCAGTTTCCGTGACGGTTTCTGCGAAACTCTTTCCGGTGTGACGGTAGGTTCTGCGGAATCCGCTGTTTTCGGTCGTACGATAGCCGGATTTTTCCGGCGGTTCAGTATCGGGTGCGACTGTTTCCGGAATATGCATATTCTGTACGCTTTGTGCAGTGGGATAGCCGAGTGTGGCAGGGATATATATGTATGCGAGAATACGGATTTACCTTCATTCCGTTTCGGATTGTCGCTACTTTCGGCGGATTGCGGTATATTCATAAGCGGTAACGAACGCCTGAAGATGTCGTTTTTCGGTGCGGATGGCTTCCCTGTACCGTCCGGCGTACTGACGGAAATTATGAACGCTAAACCTTTAAAAAATACCGGTAAATGCGGAAAAATTATGCCCTGTACCTCTTTCCGTGAGATTTATATAAACAACCTCGCCGATACTTTCAGTGATACGGGAAGTTCGATACAAGCCGGTATCAGTTGCGGTAACCGTTCCGTGAAGTCATTGTGGTATGAATTTTTTTCCGGAGAAGATGAAAACCTTGTATTTCAGATTTCCGATGACGGACAAAGGGTTAATGCTTACTCGACGGAAGCCGGTTTTATATCACACGAGAAACTGATACTTGCGTTTGCGGTGAAATTGTCGGCTACCGGACAGGCTGTATATCTGCCGGAAAATTTCCACTATTCGGCGGATATCCTGACTGAAAACAGTACTCTTCAGATAAAGAGATTCCCTGTTGATAAGCCCGTACCGCCGGAAGTCATTTCGCAACGATTTCTCACCGATCCTCTGTATATGTGCGTACATCTCGCACGCAATAAGCCTGATTTCATACGTTCCGTGAAGTCGTTGCCTGCTCTCGCATCAGTCCGCCGTGAAATATTTATCGAAAATCCGGAGGAAATACCATACGGAAAAACTATCGAAGACTCCGCTGGCAGAATCATCATCTCACGCAGTGGGAGAAACCGCATCACTTTACTTGCACAGGCAAACAGTAACGAAACCGCTTCAGAACTATGTTCCGACTGGTGCAGAAAATTAATGCATAATTTATAATTAATAATTAATAATTGTTATTTTCCGGAAACCGTGAAAGTTTGTTCTGTGGTTTTGTAATGATATGCCGTGGTTTATTGTGTCACAAAACAAACAGAACAAAGTCAGAAAGTATGTTCCGCTTTGTTCTGAGGAGAACGTTATTAAAGCGTATTAATCAAGAAAAAATTGTTAAATATACAAAACTTTTCTTTTTCTATTGACATAACCCGTTTATTTTTGTATAATTATAGATG
>JAIDCY010000037.1 GCA_029055625.1 Ruminococcus sp.
TTATAATATAGTGCATATTTTTTCATTTGTCAAGATGTTTTTCACAGTATTTATCAAAAATTTTTGTAAAGATGTGTTTTGAGATTTCGCCGTTCTTATAAAGACATTCTATCAGCTTTAAAGCTGCATAAATTTCCTCTTTTGTCACATTTTCAATGCCATTCTTTCTATCTTTCTCTGATGACATAGTTTTCTCCTTAATAGCAGGTACTTCCCCTGCTTTCTCTTTTTTTATTCAAGTTCTGTTTTTCTTACAGAATGATTTTTATATATTTCAAATTCAGTCGCTAAGGCACGGGAATTTATAAATTCTAAAGCCTTTCTATATTTTGACTTTAACTGCTCCAGTTCCGAAACTTTTTCAGCACTTTTTTTCAACTGTTCACGAGAACAATGAGCAGGTTGTTTGTATTTATCAAGTTCAGCGATCAGAAATTTAACCTGTACTTCCAAATCGGTGACTTTTTTCAGCAGTTCTACATTTTCGGATTTTAACTTCTTAGTCTGTTTTACGCCTGCAACCTGTTTTTTCGCAAGGTCTGATAAGTTCTGAAAATCTTCCGTTGAAAGAGAAATTTTATTCCTGCTGAATCGGGATTTTTTCGTCTCTATGCTGTCAATTTCCACAATTTTAACTTTCTTTTCAGTAGCTGTTTTCAATTCTTCATTAAGTTCATCAAGTTCAGACTGCGATTTTTCATTCTCAACTGCAAGATGTTCAGCTTTTCTGCGTTGCTCCTTGTATTCGGCAACTTCTAAAGTTCCACGTGATTTTTCAGGCGGTAACGGTTCGATTCCATGCCGACGACAGATTTCATTCAGCACTTCAACTTCTTTTTCTCTCCAACGTGCAATCGCCTGTTTTCCGTCACCGTACCCCATTTCCTTGAGTGCTTGGGCGATACCGTTCTGGATATCCATTCCACGCTTATAATGTCCGATTGGTATGTAATCAATGTGCAGGTGCGGAGTAGCCTCATCCATGTGCAGAACGGCATTGAATACATGAAAGTTCGGATTTCTTGCCTGAAAACCATTCATATATTCCGTCAGACAATCGGCAACAAGTTGAAAATCTTCTGTTCCATATCCGGAATCTTCCATTTTTCCAATCTGGACTACATCTTCATAGAAACTCTTTCGCTTATCGCTCGCAGTCAATACAGAATTGGACGGCTTACAATGAAATAGGTGTTCATAGTAAGTTCCATGAATTTTCCGGTCATTTCTTTTCTGTCGGGCATTGTATCTCGTAACCGCTCCACCGAAAAGTTCTTCGTACACTTCACCGATAGGTTTTGAAATGAATGTCACGTTGTTAGCAATGCGATTTCTGTCAACATTATTAGCAATAAAATTTCTGTTGTTGTGTGTGATTGAACCTTTACCTTGTCCGAATGATATTCTCTTGTACTTCATAATTTTTCCTTTCCATAAGTAGAGAATTGCTATCGCAGAAAACGGCTGGATAGCCGGAATTACAAAGGGCTTACGCCGTTTGTAACGCCTTAGTACTTGCGACATCAGTGTGAACACTAATATCACAAGTACACGGCGCTCTGCGAGGCTGAACGGCAGGCGGAGCTGCCGAAATTACTTCTGAAAATAAGAAATCAAGTCAGCCTTGTTGATGAGAATTTTTCCACGCTTACCCTCACCGGTGCGGATAAATTTAACCTTGTTTTGTGCCACAAGTTTACGAACAGTATTTTCAGAAAGACCCTTGACAGCATCACAGCATTCCTTAACCGTGAGCATCTCAACTGGCTTTTCGGCAGGTTCAGCCATTGTAACATCATCATTCGTAAGCTGAATTAACAGATTCATAATCTGGTCTGCGATTTTTTCTTTCTCAATCTTTGTCATAAAAAACTCCTCTTTCTCTCTTGTCGAGTTCGTCTAACCAATCGTCCAATCGTTTCGGAAAATTCACAAAACATTGCAATATCGTCATTTTCTGTAATTTTTATGATTGACCAATCGTTGTCTAATCATAAGCCAATCGTTATGGATTTTGTCCAATCGTCACACCCTTGCTGTTCAGCCATGCACGGTTGACCAAATATGAGCCGAGATTTCTGTTATTATATCGGCTTTTTTCGGGCATTATGTGTGCGATATATCCTTTGATTTCAAGTTTTTCAATGGCGTCGTCGAACTGCTCTTTTGACAGGCAACTACGAACTTTTTTGTTGATTTCACGCACGGTCAGCAAGTCCGTATGCTTTTTTCTGCACATATCAACGAGTTTTTCAAGCAGTTTTTCTGCTGAAACATTGTAATTTTCGTAACCAAGCACCATTTTCGTCTGCTCAGCTAAATACTCCATAATGACATATGCACTGGTCATGGATTCCAAATCGACAGGACGGTTTATGTCCATATACTTAGCTAAATGGATAAGCCCTGCTATACGTAGCGTGCGACCTGCAAATTTACCGAAATAGTCGTGAAAATCTTCATATTCGCCACCATTTGACATTCTGCCCTCAATTACGCTGTAATAGCTTGCAAACGCATTTCTTGCTTCGGGAGTGAGATTTAAGTAAATATTTTTATTCGTCATTGGCATTGCAAGCAGATTTTTGACGAGTTCAGAATACTTTTCTCTTGCTTCTATGAATTTCTGCGGACTTGGTTCTATCAGCGTTCTTGTGCCGACTTTGCTTTCAGGCATACAGTACATAAATCGCTGTGTCAAGCCTTTTCCGGTGAATGAAGTGTTTGACATTATGTCCGCAAGCACTTTTTTCTGGCAGAACACACCCATTGTGATTGTTGCCCGTGGAATGTCTATATTTCGTGTTTTGCGGTTCACGAAAATTCCCTGTCCGTCATATCCGCACAGATAGCAGTTGATATTGGATTGACTGTCTGAATAAAGTCCACCTGCAACCTGAAAAATTCCGCCCTCATCACACATAATTCCCACAGAACCGTTGTTTTCCTCCATCATCTCAATAAGTGCCTCGTTTGTGGAGTCCGTTGTAATCAGTCGCAGAAGATGTGCAGACTGTGTGTTTGAAATTTCCTCATTTAGCCGGCGGATTTCAGCTTCATTTCCACTTTTACCTTTCAACTGATTTTTCTGCATAATCAGCGAATCACGAATATCGTTTGCCGTTGCGATTTCTGTGGCGTGTTCTTTGTTGTAATCCGCCACATATTCCCGAACAGGTTCAATCATAGTATTGAAAACAGGTGATTTCATTTCCGACGGGTCGGCAACAATACAGACATATAAATTCAGTTCCTCAGCCCATGTTACAGTTGCTCTTATTCTTGCTTTCTGCTGACAGCACAGTGACAGAATGGCGAGCGAGTAAGCAGCAGGCATTTCAGGGTAAACTTTGAAATTTTCTGAAATTGCATTGACAAAATCCGCAATCACAGGCGGGAGATACTCAACAGGAAAACGTGGCAGAATATTTGCTCTGTTCAGCGGAATCGGCATTTTGTTGTTGTCCATTCTTTATCCTCCTTTGAATTTATTAGCGATAAATACTTGACATATTATGAAATTTGTGATATAATCAGAAATCATAAAAGCATTTACCGCCTGCAAATATATTATATTACAATTTAGTGCAAAAATCAAGTTAAATTCGCAATTCAGATTAAATTTCTGCACTTTGCACAATCACAAGGAGGAAAATTTGTATGTTTTGGACAATATTTCAATCATTATGCGAGGAAAAAGGCATCAGACCTCATGCTGTCTTAAAAGAACTTAATATATCTTCTGGTTCGGCAAGCCACTGGAAAACAGGTACTATTCCTAATGGCGAAATTCTCAGAAAAATTTCTGATTATTTTGATATTTCGATTGAACAGCTTATGTATGGCGATGAAATTTCAATCCGTCCGAGCGTGAAAAAGCGTGAACAGATGTTCAAGACTATGTATGCAACTCCGCAACGTTGGGCAAGCCTCAGACGTGGTGACGTTGTAGAAGTCGAAACAATTCTTAATATTATGAAGTACGTCAACTGCTCCTTGCACTTTCTCAACAGTATTTCCGTGACTGAGTATGCTCCTGAAAAAGAATATGATGAAAAAATCCTGTCCAACAATGAGATTTTATTTGATATTCTGGACATCATGGATGCTTGTGCGGATTCCGATGCATTCCGTGATTTGCAGATTCAGCTTTCAAGAATTGTGCTTTATCATCTTGGGAAAAAAGGCTATAATGAGCAGAAATTGTCCGATACAAAGCATTTTGAGAACGCTAAACTTCACTTTCTTTTTAGCGGTAATCCCAACCGTGACAAAACTAAAAACTATGGTCTGAATTTCTCCGATTTAGCTACAATCCGCCATCTCACTGGTCTAAGCTATCAATATATGTTTACAGGCATTGAAAAAACGACTGGCTGATTTTTCAGTCGATTGGTCAAGGTTTGGACAACGATTGATTACTTTGCAAAATTGCCTGAAACCGTCTGTATTTCGCTAATTATTTCATATTCAAAAGACGATTGGGCGATTTGACAGTCTGATAGAAAAATAAGAAAACCTCAGTAGAATATTCCACTGAGGTTTTTCTATTTATCCCATATTAAAGAATTACCCTTATTCTCTCTAAGTACAGACCGAGAGTTATTTTAAGTGAGAAGTTTTCTCATTTCAACCATATCAAAAACATCAATTCTGCCGTCTTCACAAAGGTCAGCGTTTTTCCAGTTGGTAAGACTACCTGAACCAAGCAGCCACTTCTGAAGCATTACTGCATCTGCAATATTTATAGTTGAATCGTTATTTAAATCGCCTTTAACTGCTTTCCATTGAGCATAGAGAGTATGGTTTGAGGCAATTGTCAACTTTGTGTCAGAAGTAATTTTTGTACCTACTGTTTTTTCTGTAAACCAACCTAAAAATGTATAACCTGCTCTTGTTGGAGTTGGCAAATCGCCGTAAGTTGAATTGTAAGTCACGGTTTTGCTGGTCTGTGAAATACTTCCGCCATTTACATTGAAATCAACTTTGTAAGTATTGGCTTCCCAATGGTCATATAACACATGGTCAGCAGCAACTATTAAATTCATATCAGAAGTAATTTGAATACCACCTGTTTTCTCACTAAACCAGCCAACGAAAGTATATCCTGTTTTTGTTGGGCTTGGCAATTCTCCATATTTACTGCCATATGGTAATGACATAGTGCCAGCAACACATCCATCATCTGTATCATATGCATATGTTATTGAATAATTTTCTTCTTCCCAAACTTTATAAATCCATTTAGCGTACAGGGTCTGATTTGATGTTATTTCTACTTTTGTATCAGCATTAACTTTAGAACCTCCACTTGATGCAGTATACCATCCGATAAAAGTACATCCCGCTTTCGTTGGTGTTGGCAAATCACCGTATGTTGAATCATAAATCACAGTTTTGCTTATTGGTGAAATATTTCCACCGTCTGCATCAAATGTAACAGTATATTGTTTTGCTCTCCAAATTGCATACAAGTTAACCGAAGATGATTTTGAATCAATCCAATTGTTTGATACAGCAGAATATGTAGAATGTTCGATTGATTTTGCATTTCTGTCTGTACTCCAGCCGAGCATTTCATATCCTGTTCTTGACCATTCACCAAAACCAACGTTTGCAGCATTCATCTTGGAATAACGACTTGTACCGTCAGTCTTATATCCGAATTTCTGATTAGATACATCATATGTAAATGTTTCTGTAACAACACTCTCGTCACTTCCATTATGATTTCTAAAGAATTTAACAGATACAGCTTTTGCTGTCCATTGAGCATACAGAGTTACTGTTCCGCTTGTTGCAAGGTTTTTTACACTTGCTTTATCGGCGTAAGCAGTTCCCGAGCCATCTGTTTTTGTATTCCAGCCCTTGAAAGTATAACCAGTTCTTGAAAAGCTATTTGCATTAAGATTAGCAGTTTTATCATAAGTCAATGCGGAATTTCCAGTTGAGCCACTTCCGCCATTGGAATTATATGCTATTGTGTAACCGTTTGCTGTCCAATTTGCATATAGGGTTTGATTGTCTGTTATTGTTACTTTTGTATCAGCACCCACTTGAGAAATAACACCAATTGTTCCAGTGTACCATCCATTGAATGTATAACCTGTTCTCGTTGGTGTAGGTAAACTACCATAAGTGGAATTGTGAGTTACTGTTTTGCTTGCCTGTGAAACACTTCCACCATTCGCATTGAATGTAACATTAAAAGTTGCAGCTTTTACATCAAATGTTACAACATTACTCATTTTTACAGGGTCTGAAGCAGATGAAAGAGGCGTTGAACGGTCAATATATGCTTCATAATGACCTTCAGGCAAAATAAATTCCTTGCTTGTTCCTTTTTCTCCCCATGCTGCCTGATAATAGTCACCTTCCCACAGTTTTCCTTTCCATATTTTTAAATCAACATGGTCAACAATTTGCCCACAATCTCCCTCATAACTCCATGTAAACTTTGTTTCAGTTGCAGAGTTTCCAACATTTACAGTTAATTTCGGTGCTTCATTAAGACCCCATAAATGCAATTTTTGAGCATCAGAATCATTTTTTCCCACATCTGAACGTTTACACCTTCGTAGAATTTTCCGCCGTCTAAATCGAGGACACAATCTGTACAGGCTGCTCTTAAAAAATGTTGTCCTGATGAACCATATATATACCATTTCTGATTGTTGGCATTATGGTTTTCATATACTCCTATATTAGTACCATTTGAAGAAGAACCTTCTGCAACATCAAGAACTTTTCCATCTGCTAAACTTGTAATCTTATACGAGCCGTCAGTATTTTTAGTAAATCTCCATATCTGATTATATGCTCCTGTTCCATTTCTGAAAGATACATTTTCGCCGTCATTTGTAAGAGGTTTCCATTCTTTATTATTGATAATATAACCATACCAGTTATCACCTATATCAACCGGTGTAAGTTCACTATACCATTTAGTTATCGAAAATTTCTGAGCAGCGGAATCATTTTTTTCCCATATTTGAGAACTTACACCTTCATAAAAATTTCCTCCATTTAAATCTAAGGTACCATCTGAACAAGCAGGTTTAAAATAATAACTGCCGTTTATTTTATATATAGTCCATTTTTGAGAAGCAGTATCATTATCTTCCCATATTCCTATACGAGTTCCAAAATCTGATTTGCCATCTCTTACATCAAGGGATTTATTATCAATTGTACTTTTAATTCTATATGAACCATCACTTTTGTTTCTTACAAATCTCCATATCTGATTAGCCTGACCTGTTTTACTTCTGAAAGTTGTCATATCGCCATCATTTGTAAGACATTTATTCCATTCAGAAATTACAATATTAGCCAAAAATTCATCACCTAAATTTTCAGGCTTAAGTCCACTATACCATTTGGTATCTGCTTTTGGAATGTTAAAATCATCTCTTTTGGCATATGCCCATCTTTTTCCTGATGATACAGGATACTGAACTTTTACAAAACCATTTGTGTATACAGCTTCTATATAGCAGTTATCACCTGAATCAATCCAACGTCCCGACTCCTGATTACAATGGTCATCATAAGTATTAATTTGATGGTCAGCTCTTACATCTATAGGCTGTTTATAGCTGTTGTCTATTGTACCTGGAAGTAGTGGCGGATTTGGGTCAGCATATCTTAAAATATCATAATTTCCATATTTAGATACAATTTCAGTTTTTGAATATTTTGTACGTTTTATTTCTGGTGGCGTTTCCTCTGTTATTTCTATATTACCATTTGAAATATTTGTTATTAAAACAACATGATAATCATTAGGACCATTTATATTTAGTGCATCTCCAACTTGAAGTTTATCAATATTTGCAGAATTACATTTTCCAATTTTTGTTGAAACATTTGGAAGAGTAGCTGTAGTTTTTCTTGATGACAAACCCCAGCAATAAGACACAAAAGTTGAACAATCCATGGAATAATAATTACTATTTGTCTTTTCATATGATGCTCTTTTATTATAAAACGGATTATTTGCTGATTTAGTCGCTGCAATAAAATTTTCTACACTTATTCCATAGCCAATAAATCCACCGCTACTAACAGGCATTCCGTAAGGTATTCTGTAAGTACCACCTTTTTGATATGATTTTGTAAGCGTTCCCTTAGAGTTTATGTATCCATTGAAATTCGCTTGCGATGTCCATTTTAAATTATAAAGATAATTTGCTTTTTGAACAATCTCGTCTTGTGTAATTGCTTTTGATTGCATTTCAACATCTGATATGAAAGCAAACGGAACAGCAAAAAATATCAAAACCATAAATAAACTTAAAATTCTTTTTTTCAAAATAATCAGCTCCTTTATATTTATAAAATTAAAAATGTTATTTTATTTTTTGCACCTCCTTAATTTTGCTAAGTTTAATATGATATTTATATAGAATATTATAT
>JAIDCY010000038.1 GCA_029055625.1 Ruminococcus sp.
TCTCCGCAGAATCCGGCATTATACCGTTAATATCGTTATAGTTTTTTATAGACCATTCACACAGTTCGTCATCGGAGGCGATATTTTTAGAAGTGGTGGTAGTCTTTGTGGTTACAGGTTTTGCGGTAGTAGTTTCTGTAGTCGTGGTTGTAGTGGTAGTTGTGGACGTCGTTGTAGCAGATGTAGTTGAAGTTGTAGAAGTAGTTGCAGAAGTCGTCGACGTTCTGGAAACAGTCGTCATATCAACTGATGTCAACGTCATTGAAGTTGAAGTAGTAGTTTCAGATGATGTTGTAGTTGTGGTTTCGGTATCGGTTTCCGTGTCGGATGTTGTTGTTGTTGTTGTCGTCGTCGTGACCAGTTCTTCCGTAGTGGTGGTAGTTGTCGTTACAATATCTATATCCGCCTCAACGTCGATTACCGCATTGTCGTAAATATATTTAAGTGAATCCTCCGTCTGCGTTATCGTGTATGGTACGGCGTTACCGTCAGTATCCGTTACCGATACCGTGCCGACGTTAAGAAACTGACTGTCACTGAAAAGCGGTTGAGAATCCGACATATATATATTTAACAGATTTGTCGCCGTATCGTAACGATATTCCGAAACTTTTATATCAATTTCCGGTGCGAATACTACCGATATTTCCGCATCTGCTTCCGGTTCTACCTGAAGATTTATCTGTATCGTACTTATTCCGTCAGTTTCCGCATGGTCAGATGACAATATTATATCACCGGTTTCGTCGACGGTTATTTTATCGTAAGTTTCAACCGCTGACGTATTCACAGGCTGTACAATTCCAAGCGATAACGCAACAATCGCACCTATTATACTTTTATTTAACATATTTTACTCCCTTTCACTTATTTCTCATTACCGTTCAGTGTGATGACCGGTAATTTATCCGGTACATTTTCCGGTAACGAATCGCTGACAAGTCGCTGACCTTCATTAGTAAGAGCGTTGTTTACTCGGTAAAGTTCTACACGTACCGTTTCCGGTATCTTCATATTTTTCATATCATCGGGTTCAATCCAGTAAAGCCATGTGCCGTCAGATAAGTTAGTAATATTGCTATCGTCGGGAACGTCCGCAAGTATAATCTGGTGCGATAACATATTCTCTTCAGCGTCAAGACCGCCTACTATATTACCGTTGAGGTCATAGAGTACCACCACATTATACGCCGGATTTCCCTTGTAAGAACCTGTGAATATAAGCGAATCTTTCGGGATAACTTCGTCTTCGTTCTCACCGTATTTATAATCTGTGCCTAAAGTACCGATAACTGCTGTTGAATCGATTTCAGTTCTGCGGAAGTCTACATTATCACCGGTAACGCCGAGTACGTCTATTTCTGCTATCGAAACTTTCTTCTTATCCTGACCGGTAAGCACAAATTTCAGAGATGTTGCGGAATAGGTACTTATATATTTATCGTCACTGTTTGCGAAGTACACGGTATCACTACCCTTGAAAGTTCCATTTGATACGGAAATCCATTCGCCGTCTTCCATTATGTAAACTTCATAGTCTCCTATTGAATCACCATTACCGGCTGTATATTTTAATCCCGATACTGTAAGTGTCTGATTGAAGTCTATGACTATTTCCGCACTGTCACCGTTTATCACTGGTTCGTATACCGTATCAAAATTATTATCAAGTACCTGCTCCGCCGGATCGTCTTTAGTTTGTTCACAAGGCATTTCATCCGTCGCATCGTGTACTGTCGATTCCGCTTCAAGACCTGTTGTATTTATTGTCCAGTTGGTCTTGTCAAGACTGCCATCATGTTCAATTTTTACCGTATCCGTGGTATATACTGCCGAACGGTTCAGATACTGGTCAATGAGAGTTACCTTATAGAATACTGTTCTATTGTTAAGAGTTGTTACGGTATCGGTAAATGTAGTACCTGTTGCGAAACCTACCGGTATTTCCTCAATCTGTCCGCCTGATATCGTACAGCGTATTATCTCGTATCCGAGTATGTCACTTTCCGGAATATCTGCGGAAGTAAACGCAAGATCTATCATATTTGCCGATTTGCCGATATTTACTGAAACGTCCTTTATCGCTGATACCGCACTTTCCGTACCTAATACGCTACCTTTACCGTTAAGGGCGTAAATTCTCGAATCGTCATTAGCGTACTGTATCGCACGGGTTTCCTTATCAAACTGGTTTGCATATTTTATAGTTTCAGAATCCGGAGTTTTTCCCCAGCGTGTAAAGAATTCAAGTACATTCTTTTCCGCAGATGCACAAGACAACCGCATTAATTTCTGGTCTGAATCGCCGTCAAGTGTGAGCGGTACGCCAGCCGGAGCAGGAGCGATTGCCGGATTTCTTGAATAGGTATCAACTCTTGCGTAAAAGATATTAGCTAACTGTTCGTCGTAATCTTCATACGTCTTGTAATTCAAGCCCTTATCATACGCAATATGCAACTGCCAGTACATACCTAATTGAGTGGCGATATTTGAACTGTTACCTTTCGTACCGGATGTAACCTTATCATAGATGTTCTGATACTGGAAACGCATACCGTCGTTTTTATCCTGAGACTGTCCGAGTTGTGCGAAGTAGTTGTTGGTAATTTCTGCAACGGCGTAATCTCCCTGATTTATACAGTGTCCTATTTCGTGAGAGATTCCCCAGCCGTAATAGTTACCGCTTACGTACTGACCGTCTTCAGTCGATTCTATCGGCACACCACGCATAAGAGCCGGTACGGAATCCCATTCGATACCGATATGATTTCCGGAAGCGTACATAAACGCACCCGAAAACATACGCTGATAACGTATATTCTGATGTCCTTTCGGTATCTGGTTTATCTCGTCCGGAGCGTTCGCATTAAGACCCTTATGCTGATAGAAAAGATTCATCATTTCTTCTGTAGCGTCCATTGATTTAAGAACTGTTTCCGCACGTTCTTCAACTGTTCCCGTACCTGCTCCCTCCAGTATCTTCTGAGCAGGGAACGAATACATCATAGTATCAAGCATGATGTCAGACGCTTCAAGTATACAGTTTGTTACGTCGTAATCGTAATCGAGATTTTTATTTCCTGAACCTTTATGTACTTTGTTATGGAGTTCTTCTATTTCCGGTACATACTTATCAAGTTTGTTTATATACTCTACCGTTCTTGCAAGACGTTCTTCTTGGTCGGTTACTTTGTAGAGGTCAAGGAACGGCACTTCTGAACCACCTGTAACACGTACGGAATATCTTTCCGTTGACGTATCCGCACCCTGATACTGTATATATAATGCTCCGCCGGTTTCAACACCGACGCTTTCGCCCTTGGTGAGTTTGAACGTATTCGCTCCTACTTTCAGATTAGCACCGTCTAATACAACGTTACCTGATTCTGAGTGATACTGTGTGACAATAAGGCGTAAATCCGTATTATCGCCGGTTTTCTTTTTGTCGCTTCCGACGTATATTGTTACTTCCTCACCTGTACCGATTGATACGCCTAACGGTTGCCAAGCGTTCAGACCTCCGAAACCTCTTCCGGAATCTTTTGTAGTAATGCCGTTATGTATTTCTACCGCACTGCTTAATGATTCAGCTTTCAGAATTTTTTCCGCCGTCTCGAGTTCCCGGAGTAACGCTTCTGTATCGGGGTTTATTTCGCCGAACTCGTCGGGAGTGTTTACCTTATCACGCAGATTATTTATAATTTTCTGTGTAACCGTATCTTTCAGAACGGTGTGCAAATCGTCAACGTATAAATCCATTATCTCATCCATGAGCGGGTCGTAATTATAGAAATACGTCTCCGATACCGTGACAGGTGCTGAATAACGTCCTGTACCTATCTGTATTTTTGTAGCGATTATAGGAGTAGGGAGTTTGAAAATATAATAACGTCTTCCTTCGGCATCAGTTCTGGCACTCGCATAATTTGCATAATCCCATGCACCGTTCCATTCCGTATGCTCAACGCCGTCTTCGTCCCACCACTTTATGTGCGAAAATGATATATCCGTATCTACCGTGAGTACGCCTATCGTATCCATTTTATACGCTTTATCAAACGTATACGTGAGACCGTTATTTCCTAAAGCATTCCAGCCACCGTCATAATTTACCGCTTTTGTATAGTATGATGTCTTATCACCGTCTACCGTACCCCATGCAGTAGTATCATCATCTTCCGTATCAAGCGGACTGTTTACCATTTCACCGCCGTATCTCGTTACGTCCGTAATATGTGTACGTCCCGGATTGCCTGATTCGTCACGGTTGATAAGTCTGTATCTCGGCATATCTGCAGAATTAAGGTCTGTAGTAGTTGCGGAACAGTGTATAGATTCCGGACTTTCGCCGAGTTCATTGACACCGGTTACGTAAATTTCGTACTCTGCGAGGTCATCAAGTTCGCTGATAGTGTAGCTGTTTGACGTTATACCTGTAATCTGCGTATATTCTCCGGTACTGCTTCTCAGGCGGTAAAAAACATTATATGTCTGCGTATCGTCCATGTTTGCCCAGCTTACTTTGATTCCTCTGTACATACCGGTTGCCTTTACGTTATCGGGTTTATCCGGACGCTTTGTGGCTACCGGTGTTACCTCTACGGGTTCACAGTATCCGCTTTTCCACGTACCGTTTACCGCCTGTACGCTTACCGTATACGTGACGTAATTCTTTATATCGTCACCGCTTACCGTAACGGAATTTAAAGTTGTTTCGATAGTCTTTATAACTTTATCGCCGGTTTTTATCTCTATCTCGTATCCGGTAACGTTTATACAAGGTTTCCAGTTGAGATCAAATTTTTCGCTACCTGCTTTTGCGGTAAGTTCTTCCGGCTTATCCATATCCGGCTCAGGTATACGGTTTTCCATACCGTTCAGGAACTGCACCCTGCTGATCTCGACAAGATTATTACTACCTTTTGCAAGTTTCGTAATACTTAACGTTATTTTCTTGACCGCTATCTGATTTCCGAGATTTATATGAATGTTTCCGTTTTCGTCGAGTTCCGCAACTATATCGCTTTCCGTAAGACCTGCAACTTCTCTTTTAAAGTATACCGGTATTTGTTTTTCTTCGCCGTTTTCGTCGATATATTCAATCAGAACATTTCCCTCATCAACAAGGCTGTCAATATCGTTACCGGTCTGGAAAGTTATATCCTCTACTTCAACAGGACTTCCACCCTGTGTCATATCAATATTGAGAGATACCGGATTTTCTTCTGAAATTTTTCCCTCTGCCGGAGTTAATTTTACCGTTTCCGCCGGATCGTCATTGTTGAAAATGTCAGAAAAATTGCCGTCAATATCAGTACCCTCTACGGAGTTTACCGTCATATTCAGCGGTGATATACTACTTTCAACGTACGCTTTTGTATTCAGATTTTTTGATTCTTTATATCCTTTTGTGAAAAATGCGAGATCAAGTAAATCCGTTACGCCGTCATTGTTCAGGTCTGTAACATATTCTTCAGTGGATTTTCCGGAAATGGCATCAAGTAAAATATCCTTGTCGCTGTCGTCGATACTATCCGTTACGCCGATACCGTCATTATTTACGTCGCCTATAATCAGCACTCCAGGGTGATTTTCCGCCGTTTCGTAATCGTAACCGTTACAGAAACCTGTTGTAAGATGTACGGTATGCAACATCTTGTTCTGTACGTCTATTGCCTGCTCGTATGTAGCGAACCCTTTCGCCTTTACCCTCAGTACGTATATACCGTCTGACAGGTTTTCAAAGCTGACTTTACTTTCCGCAAGTTCTTTACTGATAACGAAATCTTTCGTATCGCTTTCCGTACTGTCCGGATAAATCAGCGTTACATTACATTCAACGTCGTTTACGAACTCGTAAAGATTCTGTACCGTAACTTCTATCATACCGGTATCAGTTATCTCCGGAACTTCTTTATCGTCGGCAACTGGTTCGGAAGTTTCTGATTCCGCTTCCGTTACCGGCTGTACGGTTTCCTCATTTACGGCTATATCCTGTACATCTTCTGCATCTGTAGCGTGTACCTCTGCGATTACGGAATACGGAAAACTACACGTCATCGATAACGCCATAAGTAACGCAGTTTTTCTTTTCAGACCGTGTTTTCTGATTTTATTATTCATAAATTATTCCTTTCTGATAAAACTATCAAAATTATTTAAGCATATCGGTAATTATATTATACTTATTTTTTTGAATTATGTCAAGACGTTTCCAAATATACCGATACGCAAAATTTATCCGGAGCAGGTAATATATACAAAAAGCGATATGTTTTCACATACCGCTTTTACCTTTTTATTACGTGTTTTTATCGACTTCGTGGAATTTCTTTAGATTGCCGATTTTTTCGTTTCTTTCGTCGAGTACCTTTTCAACCTCCGACCATTCAAGCCCCTGATTCGCACAGAGTACCATGACATGATAGAGCAGGTCATTTATTTCGTTCTTTAACTCGTCATTATCACCATTTTTTGCGGATATGACGGTTTCCGTAGCTTCTTCGCCTACTTTTTTACAGATTTTGTCAACGCCCTTGTCGAAAAGATAACACGTATACGAATTTTCCGCAGATGTACCGTTTTCGTACTGTCTTTTTCTTTCCTTTATCACTTCAAAAATTTCTTCATAAACAGTCATAATTAATTCTCCTTATCGTTATAAATTTCATTAAAGAAACAGCTATAGCTTCCCGTATGGCACGCAACCCCTGTCTGTTCGACGTTCACTAAAAGCGTATCGTTATCGCAGTCGCCGTATATTGATACTACTTTCTGTAAGTGTCCGGATGTCGCCCCCTTATTCCAGTACTCCTGCCGTGACCTGCTCCAGAACCACGTATAACCTGTTTCAAGAGTTTTTTTCAGGCTCTCCTTGTTCATGTACGCAAGCATAAGTACCGTTTTAGTATTCACTTCATAGCAGATTGCCGGTATCAGTTCGCCCTTGACGAAAAATTTGTCAAGGTCATTCAGGTCTATCTTTATCATTTTATCACCACCCTTTTATAAAATCGCTTACAAACCGCCATAGTCCACTCCATATAAAAGTGTCAATAAAAAACGATACGGCAGTTATTGAACAGCTTTTCAGAATATAACGGAATTTTCTTTCCTCTTTTATAAATGATACTATGTCAAGACAGAATACAGCTATACATATAATCAGTGAAAGACTTCCGGCAACCATACAGAACGGGTGTGCGTATGGGTGGGCGGAAACTTTATAATCCAAATCTAGCAGAATATTTATACAGCACAGAAAACAGAGACTTCCGAAAATTCCGTAAATAAACGGATATATTTTACTTAGTTTATTCAGCATATAAAATAACCTCCGTTAATTAATATATCTATCTGACAATAATTCCCTTGTTTCTGCAATACGTCTTTACTTCCTGTACGGTAAGCTCCCTGAAATGAAACAGTGATGCCGCTAATGATGCAGTAGCTCCAGTCTTCTCGAAAACTTCCGCAAAATCGTTAATTTTACCTGCTCCACCGCTTGCGATTACAGGTATACTACAGTTATCGCAGACCGCCTTTAACATCTCGATATCGAAACCCTCTTTTGTACCGTCCGCATCTATCGAGTTCAGACATATTTCACCTGCTCCGAGTTTTTCAATCTGATGTACCCAGTCTATCAGGTCAAGACCCATATCGACACGTCCGCCGTTTATGTATACCGTCCATTTGTGGTCTGCTACTTTTTTAGCATCTATCCCCACGCATATACACTGACTGCCGAAAATATCCGCACCGTCGTGTATCAACTGCGGATTCTTTACCGCCTGCGAGTTTACCGATACTTTATCCGCACCAGCTCTTAAAGTCTCCCGAATATCGTCTACAGTCTTTATACCACCGCCGACCGTCAGCGGTACGAAAACTTTTTTAGCGGTTTCACGGACTACATCAAGAAATACGCCCCTACCCTCGAATGATGCCGTTATATCGTAAAAAACTATCTCGTCCGCACCTTGTCTGTTGTACTCCTCCGCACACTCGACAGGGTCTCCGACATCTCGGACACCCTCGAAGTTTACGCCCTTTACTACTTTACCGTTTCTTACGTCAAGACACGGTATTATTCTTTTTGCGAGCATTTTTTCAGCCTCCTTCATTTCTAAATCCACATACTTTTATTAAAATCTTCTTCCCTTTCCGTTATCAGATTTTTAAGACGTTCCAATTTGTTTTCAAGTTCTTTTTTGTGTTCTTCAAAATCAATATTTACGTAATCAACAAATGTTGTCCATTCGTCAATATTTTCGCTAATATCATTGTACAGGAACTTATAGAAATTTATCATTGATGTGTGCGAATATTTTATGTAAATATCTTCCTTGTCTAAAAGCCTTTTCTCTTCATTTTCGTATATTATGTGACAGTTATAATAGCTTACCACACACAGAAAACGTCCAGGCTCCATATAAGCCTTCACACAAAACGGATTCATTGTTTCAAGTCCGTGTATTGCCTGCTCCAACCAGTCGGAAGCTATATCATCAAGATAACTTAATCCATATGCGGGAGTTCCGTCTAACTGAAAATCACTCCAACCTGCATCAGGTTTTGTCAACATTAGTTCTTACTCCTTTTTCTGATTTTTTTTCGCTTTTACGTTACCTGCTATACACGCTATCAGTACGCCTATATACCACGGTGCCCACATTATCGTAATTATCAGACCGTCAAAAGCGTCCATAGCTTCCATATCCTCGATATTCTGTGAACTTAAATACGCACTCTTACTTATAAACAACAGAATTGTATTGACTATCAGACATATCGTATACAGTTTATTTTTTGGTACTTTTTTAAATATCAGTTTCGCCGGAATATACAACAAATACTGTATCAATAACGGTGTAGCAAGAATCGAAAGTTTTATAATACCCTCAACAAAATCTGAAAACATCGGGTTTACTCCCTTTAAAAGCGTAAAATAACGTTCTGAAATAATCGCAGATATTCTGATTTTCCGACAAACCGGAAACACTACCGTCACCGGCTTCTATAACTTTCCACGTACCGTCAGACAATTCCGCATAGTCGATAGTATAATAACGGCTTTTAAGATTACTGTACTTTTCAATTAATTCAGTCGGTGGCTTATTCGTATTCCGTTCCTGACCAGAATTTCTGCTGACAGTTGCTATCTTATTATTTATATAAAATACTCTGTATTCGTTGGTTTTTCCGTTATAATACTTCAGGTCAAGAAATTCCTTTATACAGATACCGCCGGTCAGTAAATCGCCACGGTATTTATAAAATGTTTCCATATACTCATTGAATTTTTCCTGTGTTACTGTACCGTCAAAAAACCGTGGAAACTGACTGCCTTTCAATGACTTGACAAAATCCTTTACCATAAATTTTCCGAAAGTCTTTTTAACGGATTCAACATCAATTTCTTCATGCAGAGGGAAAATTTTCATTTTTGCTGTATCTTCTTCGAAAATATTATATATGTTCGGGAAAAGGTGCATTAAATTATATTCTTCCGGTGTTGTGATTAAGTTTATGTTATTATGACGTAACTTTTCATAAAATACGGAATATTTTTCCGGTTGCATCATCCAGCCACGCATAACAGCATTACACGGAAAATCCGGAACACGATTCAAAACAAGTTTATTTTCGCTGAACCACTTTTCATATCCGAAAATGATTATATTAAAAAGTCCTGTTTCCTTTACCGCATTATATTCCGACTGTAAATCCTCATCAACTTCTTTCGTCGAAAAATAACTTGACGGAAATAATATTGTGTATATCATAATATTTATTATCCTTTATATTAATACGGATATATTCCGATTTCACTGACTGGAACTGAAAAAGTAATAAAATCGCCTTTTTTTATAGTAAAATCATCATTTTTAATGTCAAGCATTTCCAAACCGTCAAATGAAAATCTGATATAATATATTTCGTCAATATCTTCACATAAACATTTAAAAATAACTCTGTCGTCAACGATTTCTGAATTTATATCTGTAGAATCTTTATTTATGATTATTGAATTTCTGTCAATAAAACTGAAATCAATTTCAATGCTATAGTGTTGCATTAGTACGGGTATTAAAGAAGATTTCCATATTCCTTTTATACTTCCGGTATGCGTAACGCCGGAAACAAAAATTATATCGTTTTTAGTTATAATATCTGTTAAAGTAAATAACATTTCCGTCCCCACTCAAAACTCATTCCATCCCGAAAAAATCGTTAATGATTTCAAGGTTTTCATTGAAAACAATGTCGTAATA